>NZ_JBSGBF010000026.1:0-86521 GCF_053601115.1 Streptomyces sp. NPDC004788 | reverse complement strand
GGGGGCGGGGGGGGGGGGGCCCGGGGGTGGTTGGGGGCCGGCCCCGCCCCCGCGGGGGAGGCGGTGGCGGGCCGGTGCGCGGTGGTGCCGCCTGGCTCAGCCCCAGGGCTGGGCGATGAGCCAGCTGGTGTCGGCGGCCCAGCTGGTGGCGCTGTCCCAGCTGTTGGAGCCGCCGTTGCTCGCTATGTAGGCCGTGTAGTTGTAGTGCCGGATGTACTTCGTCGGGAAGTTGACGGACTGGAAGGAGGTGCCGGCCCCGCTGTTGCCCCTGGTGGGGCAGAAGGTGGCGTCCTGGGCGAAGGCGCCGGCGCCGTTGTCGAAGTCCAGGTAGAGCTCGTAGTCGTAGTGGTGCAGGAACTTGCCGGGGTTGTTGGCGGACTCGAAGGA
This sequence comes from Streptomyces sp. NPDC004788, assembly GCF_053601115.1. Classification (NCBI taxonomy): domain Bacteria; kingdom Bacillati; phylum Actinomycetota; class Actinomycetes; order Kitasatosporales; family Streptomycetaceae; genus Streptomyces; species Streptomyces sp. NPDC004788. The sequence goes on along the minus strand of NZ_JBSGBF010000026.1, from coordinate 86,134 downwards.
GAGGCAGGAGCTGTCGGCCAGGCCGGCGCGGACGATCCAGGTGGCGTCGGCCTTGTCGGTGGCCGAGCTGGAGGAACCGGTGCCGGCGATGACGACCTTGTTGTCGGCGTCGTTGTGGCGGAGGTAGTGCGCGGTGCAGCAGGGCGCGGTGGTGGCCTGCAGGGAGATCCGGGAGCCGGGAGTCAGCGTGCCGGTGCCGGTCGAGCCGCTGTTGTAGCCGGCAGCGGTGATGTTGGCCTGGACCGCGTTCTCGGTGGCGTCCGACGGGTAGCCCTGGGTCATGACCCCTTCGTAGAAGGTGCCTTGGGCCCACTTGCTGTTGTCGCCGCCGATGCCGAGGATGATCGCGCCCTCCTTGTGCATCGGGTTGTAGCCGGTGGCGTTGGGGCGTGCGCCGCTGTAGAAGGTGGACAGGCCGCCCGACCGGGCGTCGCCACCGCGGAGGGCCCACTGGTTCGGGCCGCCCTTGAGCATGGCGGTCAGGAATCGGTTGCCGACGCTGGGGTCATTGGCGTTGAACCCGCGGTTGACTCCGGAGAACAGGCCGTTCTCCAGGTCGGCCATGACCCAGGGGCCGTTGCCGCTGCCCCAGCCCCAGCTCTTGTTGTCGCCGAAGTAGAGGGCCTCCATGTGGCCGTTGCCGGTGTCCAGGTTGTTGGTCTCGGCGTTGCCGTAGTCGAAGCAGCAGCCGCCGTTGAAGTGCGTGCCGTCGAAGATGGCGTACATGCCCTCGGGCTGGTCGCCGGTGGCGATGCCGTTGGTGTTGTTGTTGCGGTAGCCGGTCCCGGGGGCGACGTAGACGCCGTACGCCTTGTGCCCGCCGACGGTGACCGGCGCCTCGAAGGCGTTGGCGAGGTTGTCCGGCCCGCCGGCCGCCCCGCCGGCAGGCGCCTGGGTGAGGTGGTTGCCCTTGCCGGACTGGTCGTAGAGGACCGTGATGACGCAGCTGGTGCCGGCGCAGAAGGAGTCCTGCGCGGCGGCGTCGGCGTATCCGCCGGCGCTCAGCGGGCCGATGTCCCTGGTCGCGTTGTCGGAGGCGCGCCTGACCTGGTACAGCGGGCCGCCGTACGCCCCGTACAGGGCCCGGGTGGTGCTGTGCGCCGCCACGCACGGCGTGCCACCGGCGCGGTAGATGTCGCACGGACCCTGGGTGGCCGCCTGCGAGGTCCCGGCCGTGGCGGTGAGCAGGCCGACGGAGAGCGCGGCGGTCGCACCGACCGCGAGGAGGGCCCGCCCGGCCTTGCGCATCGACGATCTGATCATGAAGCACTCCATTCACAGGGTGGGGGGTGTGAGGTGAGCGGTCTCCGGGGGTGCGCGGCGCAACCACGGTCACATGGTCTTGTTAGCGCTAACAATTCTCGGAAAGAGGCGCGCGTGATGACGGCACGGACACCTCCCGTGCCGCAACGGGCATCACTATGGCCAGCCGCCAGGACACCGTCAAGACATCGCGCATCGACGGACACTCCAGCCTCAACTGCCGCCTGGCACTTCGTATTCGCCCGGCAGCATCGAGGTCGGGGTCACCCGGCAGCAGGCCCAGGTGCAGCTGGTGGAGCACCTCGCGTCGGGGCCCGTCTCAGGCCGGGTAGGGCAGGTCCGCTTCACGGGTACCGGCCGGGTGGACGTGCAGCACGCCGTTCGGGCCGCCGATCCGCAGCCGCCAGGGGTGCGGGCTGTCGGTGGTCACCCGGATCCGGTCGCCGGTGCGGCGCACGTCGAAGCGGGCGGTCTCGCCGGGGCCGTCGCTGCGCGGGATCACCACGGTGCGCTCGGCGCCGTCGGCGAAGGCGTGCACCCGCAGCTCGACGTCCTCCGCCCAGGCGGAGACCGGGCGCTGGTCGTCCGCCCCGAGCGGGATGACGGAGTCCGGGCGGGCGAGCAGCGGCAGGGTGTGGAAGCCGTGCCGCTCGCGCACCCAGCGCGGGCCGGTGACCTGATCGCCGGTCAGGAGGTTGGTCCACGTCCCCTCGGGCACGTAGTACTCGACCGTGCCGTCATCGGTGAAGACCGGGGCGACGAGAAGGTCGTCGCCGAGCAGGTACTGCCGGTCGAGAGTGGCGGCGGCCGGGTCGTCAGGGAACTCCAGCACCATCGCGCGCATCACCGGGAGGCCGGTGGCGTGCGCCTGCTGCGCGGCGCGCTGGAGGTAGGGCGCCAGGCGGTGCTTGAGCAGGGTGAACTCGCGGGTGACCTCGACCGCCTCCTCGCCGAAGTCCCACGGCACCCGGTAGGACTTGCTGCCGTGCAGCCGGCTGTGCGAGGAGAGCAGGCCGAACTGCGTCCAGCGCTTGAACACGGCGGGGGTCGGGGTGCCCTCGAAGCCGCCGATGTCGTGGCTCCAGAAGCCGAAGCCGGACAGACCGAGGGACAGGCCCCCGCGCAGCGACTCGGCCATCGCGTTGAAGTGCGACTCGCAGTCGCCGCCCCAGTGCACCGGGTACTGCTGGCCGCCCGCCGTGGCGGAGCGGGCGAACAGCATCGCCTCCCCCTCCCCGCGCTCCTCGCGGAGCAGCTCGAACACCGCCTGGTTGTACAGCTGCGTGTAGTAGTTGTGCATCCGCTCCGGGTCGGAACCGTCGTGCCAGACCACGTCGGTGGGGACGCGCTCGCCGAAGTCCGTCTTGAAGCAGTCCACCCCGACGTCGAGCAGGGCGCGCAGCTTGCCGGTGTACCAGTCGCGGGCGGCGGGGTTGGTGAAGTCCACCAGGGCCATGCCCGGCTGCCACAGGTCCCACTGCCACACGGTGCCGTCCGCGCGCCGCACGAGGTGGCCCTCGCGCATGCCCTCGGCGAACAGCTCCGACTTCTGCGCGATGTACGGGTTGATCCACAGGCAGATGCGCAGCCCCTGCTCCTTGAGCCTCGCGAGCATGCCGGCCGGGTCCGGGAAGGTGTCCGGGTCCCAGTGGAAGTCGCTCCACTGGTACCCGCGCATCCAGAAGCAGTCGAAGTGGAAGACGCTCAGCGGGATGCCGCGCTCGGCCATGCCGCCGACGAAGCTGTTGACGGTGGCCTCGTCGTAGTCGGTGGTGAAGGAGGTGGTCAGCCACAGGCCCAGCGCCCAGGCCGGGGGCAGGGCCGGTCGGCCGGTGAGCGCGGTGTAGCGCTCCAGGATCGCCTTGGGGGTGGGGCCGTGGACGACGAAGTACTCCAGCGACTGGTCCTCGACACTGAACTGGACCTGGCCGACGGACTCGGAGCCGACCTCGTAGCTGACCTTGCCGGGGTGGTTGACGAAGACGCCGTAGCCCCGGTTGGTCAGGTGGAACGGGACGTTCTTGTATGCCTGTTCGCTGCTGGTGCCGCCGTCCGCCTGCCAGATGTCCACCACCTGGCCGTTGCGGACGAACGGGGTGAACCGCTCCCCCAGGCCGTAGACCAGCTCGCCGACGCCCAGCGAGAGCTGTCCGAGCATGTGGTGGCGGCCGTCGGCGTCGGTGACGAAACCGGTGCCGCGCTCCCCCACCGAGGTCAGCACCCGGCCGTCGGCGGTGAACTCCAGCTGCCACGGCTTGGAGGTGTCCACCCGCAGCGTCAGCTCGCCCGAGCAGAGCTCCACGACGTCGCCGTCCCGGCGTACCTTCCCGGTGCCCTGCTCGGCGCCGGGCAGCGCGAACTCCGGCCCGCGCCGCACCGAACCGGCGTGGTGGGTGGTGCGCACCCCGATCACGCCCTCGGCCGGGGACCAGCACTCGACGGTCAGCAGTGGGCTGTTGAGCGTGTCACCGCGGCCGCGCACGCGCCTCACGGGCGCGTAGAGGGTCATCCGGTCCTCGCCGGTGCGGAGGTCGGCGACCTCGGTGGCGTAGCGCGCCGTGACGCCCGGGCGCATCAGCCAGTAGCCGTCGGTGAACTTCATCGGGCAGGTTCCTCCGTCCGCGCACGGTGCGCGGTGATCAGGCCCCGGTAGCAGTGGTAGCTGTCCTTGGGCGTTCGGGTCTGGGTTTCGTGGTCGACGTGGACCAGGCCGAAGCGCTGTTCGTAGCCGCGGGCCCACGCGAAGGGGACGACCGGCCGACCGGCGACGTCCTCCGGGTAGCGGTGGTAATGGTCGAAGGCGGTGTCGCCGGTGGCGCCGCCGAGGGTGCGGCCGGGGGTGTGGCTGAAGGTGTCCCAGATGGAGGGGCCGCGGCCGTCCTCGTCGTGGGCGCCTTCGATCTGGTAGGCGGCGGTGGCGGCGCCGAAGCGGGATCCGGCGGGCAGGTCCGGGAAGGGCGGGGAGGTCACGGGCGTCCCGTCGCCGGAGGGCACGGCGCTCACAGCTCCGGCGCCAGCCCGCGCTCGCGCAGCCAGGCCAGCTGGACGGGCGGGTTGGAGCCGCAGCCGCCGGCGTGGTCGGCGAACGGCCACACCGTCATGGTGCGGTCCTCCCCCGCGTAGTGGTTGAACGCGGCGTAGACCGTCCGGGGCGGGCAGACCGGGTCCATCAGGCCGACGCTGAACAGGGCCGGAGCGGTGGCCCGCTGGGCGAAGTGGACGCCGTCGAAGTACGCGAGGGTGGCGAAGGTCGGCTGCACGCGCTCCCGACTGTGCCAGCGCAGATAGCTGACGAGCTCCTGGTACGGGCCGTCCAGAGAGGTCCGCGCGCCCTCACGGTAGTGGCACAGGAACGGGACGTCCGGCATCACGGCGGCCACCCGGTCCCCGCTGAGCCCGGCGACGGCCAGGGACAGGCCGCCGCCCTGGCTGCCGCCGGCCACGACGATCCGGCCGGCGTCGAGACCGGGCAACTGCGCGACGGCGTCGACGGCGCGCACGCAGTCGGTCATCAGCCGCCGGTAGTAGTGGTTCTCGGGGGAGTCGATGCCCTTGGTCATGAAGCCCCCCACCCACTGGGAGCCGTCGCCCATGCCCCGGTCCGGGGTGTGGTGGCCCTGGCCCCGGCTGTCGACGACGAGCTGGGCGTAGCCGGCGGCGGACCAGAGCAGGTGCTCGGTGGGCAACCCGCGACCACCGCTGTACCCCTGGTAACCGACGACGACGGGCAGCGGCCCGTCCACGCCGCGCGGGCGCAGCAGCCAGGCGGCCACCGGCTCGCCGTTCCAGCCGGGAAAGCGCACGTCGTCGACCTCGACGGTGCGCAGTCCGTACTGCGCGGTGACACGTTCGGCCTTGACCGCACCGCCGTGCGAACGGGCCTCGGCGAGGGTGCGCTGCCAGAACTCGTCGAAGTCCTGCGGGGCGATCGACTCGGGCCGGTAGTCGGCGAGTTCGTCGGCACCGAAGTCGGTGACGGGCATGGGGGGTTCCTCCGGGTGCTGCGCGTTCGAGGTCAGGTGGTGGGGCGAGGGCAGGGACATGCGGGCCGCCTCCGGGTGGCTGGTGACTGCAGGTCGGAGCCCGTGGGGCGGGCGGGATCGCCCGCGCGACGAGCCGGGCCGGAACGGGTGGCGGCCCGTCTCCCCACTGGACGGACCGCCGGTCTGCGGGGCGGTAGGCGTCAGCCGGCTGCGGCGAAGCGGAAGGCGGAGAGCCGGAAGTCGCCGTGCAGGGTCAGGCTCAGGTCGTGCACGCCGTCGAGCGGGGCGGCGAGTTGGGCCGTGACCGTCGTCCAGGCGTAGCGGTCGCCGGTCACCGGCACGTCGATGTCGGCCAGCACCCGGCCGCCGGCCCGGACCTCCAGCCGGGCAGCGCCGTTCGCGCCGTCCGCGCGGGCGGTCTCGACCTCGACCCGGACGGCGCCTGAGAGGTCGGCCTCACGGAACAGCAGCATCGCGGGCTGCCCGGGGTCGGTGGGCGTGACGGCGTCGCCGTCGGCGCGGGTGGCGTCGACGATGGTGATGTCCGTGTGGTCGTCGAAGTCGACGGCCCGGACGGTCCGTCCGACGACGGCGCGGGCAGCGGGCGCCGCCCCGGTCACGGTGAGCGGCGTGGCGAGGACCTCGTCCTCGGCCGACCGCGCCACGACGACCTCGTAGTCGCCGGGGTCGACGGCGAAGGCGCCCGTGGCGACGTCCCAGTGGGCGAACCGCTCGGCCGGCAGCCGGAACGTCAGTGCGAGGGCCTCCCCCGGCTCCAGGCGGACCTTGCGGAAGTCGGCCAGACGCAGCCGGGGCGCCGCGTAACGGGCGTCCAGGGCCCGCACGTAGACCTGGACGACGTCGCCGCCGGATCGCCGGCCGCGGTTCTCCACGGTGACGGTGAGGTCGACCACGCCGTCCGGGCCGATCGACGGCTGCGACAGGCGCGGGTCGCGGTAGGTGATGTCGGTGTAGGACAGCCCGTGGCCGAAGGGGTAGAGGGCGGCGCCCTGGTGGTACTGGTAGGTCCAGCCGGCCTTGATGATGTCGTAGTCGAGCGGGGCGGGCAGCGGGTCGTCGCCGCGGTACCACGTCTGCGGCAGACGGCCGGTGGGCTCGGCCTCGCCGAGCAGCACGGCGGCCAGCGCGTGGCCCGTCTCCTGCCCGCCGTGGGAGGTCCACACCACGGCGGGCAGGTGCTCGTCGGCCCAGTCGACGGCGTAGGGGTAGCTGCTCATCAGCACCAGTGCCGTCTGCGGGCGGGCTTCGGCGACGGCGCGCAGCAGTGCCTCCTGACCCTCGGGCAGGCGGATGTCGGCGCGGTCCTCGGTCTCGCGGCCGTTGATCATCGGGTGGTTGCCGAGGACGACGACCGCGGCGTCCGCCGTCGCGGCGGCTTCGCGCGCCTCGGCGCGGCCGTCGCGCAGCAGCTCTCGCTGCCAGCGCTCGGCGGTGTCCGGGGTCTCGGCGGTGACCGTCACCCGGCCGTCGGTCGGGTCCACGGCGGCGTAGCGGCCGGTGAACACGTTGCGCAGCAGCACGGTGTCCTCGCCGGCCGGTTCGAACCGGAAGGTCTCCTTGACGAACCAGGCCTTGATGACGTCCTGGTCGGCGGCCAGCCCATCGTCGTCCTGGAGGGTCAGGTAGCGGCCGGTGTCGACGGCGCGCAGCGTGGAGGCGCCGCCGCCCCAGTCGGTCACGTCGAAGGAGGTCTTGCCGAGCAGGTCACCGGTGGTGCGCGAGCGCAGGGCGATCCGGTCGCAGCCCTCCACCCGGACGATCTCGCCGCCGTGCGGGGCGAGGGCCGCGGCGAGGCCGGTGGCCAGGCCGACCCGGTACGGCATGGTGCCGCTGTACCAGTCCTCGAAGAGCGCGTCGGCGAGCGGGCCGATGACGGCGATCCGCGGCGTGCGGGCGGGGTCGAGGGGCAGCAGGCCGTCGTTCTTGAGCAGGACGACCGACTCGGCCGCGGCCTGCCGGGCCAGGGCGCGGTGCTCGGCGCAGTCGATCACCTCGGGGCCGATGGCGGCGTACGGGTCAAGGTCGGGGTCGAACTCGCCGAGGCGGAAACGCACTTCGAGCTGGCGGCGGACGGCACGGTCGACGTCGGCCTCCTCGATCAGGCCGCGTTCCAGCGCCTCGCGCAGCCGGCCGACCACGGTCTCCGTGTCCTCGCCGTGGTCGGTGAAGCTGTCGATGCCGGCCTTGAGCGCGGCCGCGTGGGACTCGGCGTGGTCGTCGAAGTAGTGCTCCGGGTCGACCAGGTTGGAGGGGGCCTCGGCGTCGCTGACCACGAACAGCTCGTGCCCGGTCGGCCGGGCCCAGCGGCGCAGCTCCGCCTCGATCAGCGGACTCACGTGGCAGGGGCGGCCGTTGACCAGGTTGTAGGCGGCCATCGCGCCGGTCGCCGCGCCCGAGGCGATGACGGGTCGGAAGGCGGCGAGGTCGTACTCCTGGAGCACGCGCGGGCGCAGGGCGGAGGAGGTGGTGCAGCGGTCGTCCTCGTTGTTGTAGGCGAGGAAGTGCTTGAGCACCGGGGCGGCCCGCAGGTAGTCCGGGTGATCGCCGGCCAGACCCCGGCAGAACGCCTCACCGATGCGCGCGGTGTGCACCGGGTCCTCGGAGTAGCCCTCCTCGTTGCGCCCCCAGCGCGGGTCACGCAGCAGGTTGAGCACCGGGGCCCAGGCCTGCAGGGAGTTGGCCCCGCGCTCGGGGCTGCCCACGGCCGGCGGGCGGTGGTAGTGGAAGGCCCGCAGCTCGGTGGAGACCGCCTCGGCCACCCGGCGCACCAGCTCCTCGTCCCAGCTGGCGCCCAGGCCGACGGCCTGCGGGAACACCGTCGCCACGCCCAGCCACGAGACGCCGTGCAGGCCCTCGCTGCCGGTACGGAACGGTTCGACTCCCAGCCGCGGCACCGCCGGCGCGTACTGGTGCAGCATCGCGAGCCGCTCGTCGGGCGTGAGCCGCCGGAGCAGGTCGTCGACACGCTCCCGCAGGGAGAGCGTGGGATTGCGGAAGCCGGGCAGGCCGGCAGCGGACACGGGCACGGGCACGGAACTCACGTGGAACACCCTTCGGGCGGGCTCGGCTCGGCGACCGGATGATCGAAGCGTTTCGACGCTGGCACGCTCCGAACGGGCCTGTCAACTCCCCTGAACTCAAACGGTTTTGGATTTGTTCAGCCTCTTGCCCAACTGGTAACGCGTCGTTAGTGTCGCCGAAACATCCAAGCGCTTCGACGCTTCGATGCTTCAACGCTTCGACGGAGAGGGCCACGCCATCATGAGATCCGGGTTGAACCGCAGGAGCTTCCTCACCACCGCCGTCACGGTCGCGGGAGCCGCCGCGATGGCCCCCCTGCTGTCCGCCTGCGGCGGCGGCTCGGACAAGAAGGTCGGGGCGAACACCAAGGAGGGCCTCAAGGCCGCCCTGCCGACCTACGTACCCAACCCCAACGCGGTGAAGCCGGACATAGCTCCCGTGCAGGGCTCGGGCGACGCCGCGACCGACCCGGCCTACCTCTCCTACCCCGCCTCCCCGCCCTCCAGCGTCTCCGGCGTTCCCGGCAAGGGCGGCAGCTACACGGCGATCACCCCGCTGTGGGGCACGGCCCCACCGGTCGGCAACTCCTTCTACCAGGCGATGAACAAGGCACTCGGGGTCGACCTGACCGTCAAGCCGACGGACGGGATCAACTACGACACCATCATCCCGACGATGACCGCGGCCAAGAAGCTGCCGGACTGGATCAACCTGCCGGCCTGGATGAACAACAAATTCAACACCGGTGGGCTGACCGGCACCCAGCTCGCGGACCTGACCCCCTACCTGTCCGGCGACAACATCAAGAAGTACCCCAACCTGGCCGCCCTGCCCACCGGCGCCTGGCAGCACGGCGTCTGGGGCGACAAGCTCTACGGGATTCCCTGCTTCTCCACCAGCTTCGGCATCCCCGGCGCCACCTTCTACCGCCGGGACATCCTGGACGCCCGGGGCATCACCGCCGACCAGGTGAAGTCCGCCGACGACCTGATGAACGTCGGCAAGGAACTGACCGACGCCAAACGGGGTGTGTGGGCCTTCGACGACGTGTGGACCTACCTCCAGTTCGCCTGGAACGTCCCCATGACCTGGAGGATCGACAACGGCAAGCTGGTCCACCCGTTCGAGACCCAGGAGTTCCTGGAAGCCCTCGACTGGCACAACCGCCTGGCCGCCTCGGGCTACATGCACCCGGACGCGCTCGCCGGTGACGTCGCCAACAGCGCCACCCGCTTCTACAGCGGCAAGACGCTCATCGGGGGCGGCGGACTGGGCGCCTGGAACCTGGCCGACCACCAGTCCGGCACCGCCGCGGACCCGAACTACCGGCGCGGCGCCTTCAACGCCGTCACCGCCGACGGCAAGGGCACGCCGGTGATGCCCATGGGCGCCGCCGCCAGCATGATCAGCTACCTCAACGCCAGTCTGAAGCCGGAGCAGATCCAGGAACTGCTCGCCGTCGCGAACTACCTCGCCGCGCCCTACGGCACGGCCGAGTACACCATGGTCAACTTCGGCGTCGAGGGCGTCCACCACACCTGGGTGAACGGCGTGCCGACCTTCACGGAGGAGGGGAAGAAGGACGTCCAGGTGACGAGCTACCAGTTCCTTGCCGCCGCCCCCTCCGTGACCAGCAACCCGGGCGGCGAGCAGATCACCAGGGACTACGCGAGCTGGTCGGCCGCCAACGTCAAGTACCTCACCAAGCCGCCCTTCTGGGGCATGAACCTCAGCATGCCGCAGGCCATCGCCTCGGCGGCGGCCGCGCAGAACGTCAACGACACCATCAAGGACTGCTACCACGCCAAGAAGAAGGTCTCCGAGGTGCAGGACGCCATCGCCGGCTGGCGCTCCGGCCCCGGTGAGCGGCTCAAGCGGTGGATGACCGACAACGTCCTCGACAAGTACGGCACCGGCCAGTGAGCACCGCGGCCCCGAAGCACCCGGCCGGCCCCGCGCGGCTCAACTGGCGGATCAGGCTGCGGCGCGACAAGTCCCTCCTGCTGATGACGGTGCCCGCGGTCGTCCTGCTCCTGGTGTTCAACTACGCGCCGCTGTTCGGCGTCGCCACCGCCTTCCAGGAGTACGACCCGCTGGTCGGGTTCTGGCACAGCGAATGGGTCGGGTTCGACCAGTTCCAGCAGCTGTTCGGCGACCCGGCGTTCTGGGCCTCGATGAAGAACACGCTGTACCTCAGCTTCGTGCAGCTGATCCTCTTCTTCCCGGTCCCCATCGCCCTGGCCCTGCTGCTCAACTCGGTGATCAGCGAGCGGATCCGCAACTTCTTCCAGTCCGTGGTCTACCTGCCGCACTTCTTCTCGTGGGTGCTGGCGATCACGATCTTCCAGCAGATGCTCGGCGGCGCCGGCGTGCTCAACCAGTTCCTGCGCCAGCACGACATCGGCACCTGGGACATCATGACCAACCCGCACACCTTCGCGCTGCTGGTCACCTCCCAGGCGGTCTGGAAGGAGGCGGGCTGGGGGATCATCGTCTTCCTCGCGGCGCTGAGCGCGATCAACAGCGAGCTGTACGAGGCCGCGGCCGCCGACGGCGCCGGGCGGTTCCGGCGGATGTGGCACATCACGCTGCCGGGGCTGCGCGGGGTGATCGTGCTGATGCTGGTCCTGCGGCTCGGCAACGCCCTGTCCGTCGGTTTCGAGCAGTTCCTGATCCAGCGCGACGCCGTCGGCCACGAGGCCGCGGACGTCCTGGACACCTTCTCCTTCTACTACGGCATCGCCACCGGCGGCTACAGCTACGGCGCGGCGGCCGGGCTCTTCAAGAGCGTGGTCTCCCTGCTGCTCATCTGGGGTGCCAACAAACTGGCGCACGCCTTCGGCGAGGACGGGCTGTACCGCAAATGACGAACGCACTCACCATCGGTTCGCGGGGCGAGAAGCGCCGCACCGCGACAGCAGCCGCCCTCCGCCGGGCCCGCTCCGCCCGCCCGCCCTGGGACGAGCCGCCCACCGCCGTCGGCCAGGCCGCCAAGGGCCTCACGCTCGGCGGGACGCTCGCCGTGATCCTGGTCCCGCTCTGGATCATCGTCCTGACCAGCTTCTCCACCCCCGGCGCCATCAACCGGGCCGGCGGCCTGGTGATCTGGCCGGACGGCCTGACCACCGAGACGTACCGCCAGATGCTCAGCGACTCGACGATCATCTCCGCGCTGGGGGTGAGCCTGGGCATCACCGTGGTCGGCACCGCGCTGTCCATGGCCGTCTCCATCCTGTGCGCCTACGGCCTCTCCCGGCCGCGCTCCCTCGGGCACCGCTTCGTCCTGCTGCTGCTGATCATCACGATGTTCATCAGCGGCGGCCTGATCCCGAGCTTCCTGGTGGTCACCGGTCTCGGCGGCTACGGCCAGTGGTGGGCGCTGATCCTGCCGAGCGCGGTCTCCGTCTTCAACATCCTGGTGCTGCGCGCCTTCTACCAGGAGACCTCCTCCGAACTGATCGACGCCGCCCGGATGGACGGCGCCGGGGAGTGGCGGATCCTGTGGTCCATCGTCCTGCCGACGTCACGCGCCGTCACCGCCGTCACCGCGCTGTTCTACGCCGTCGGGTACTGGAACTCCTTCTTCAACGTGATGCTCTACATGCCGACGGACAGTGAGAAGTGGCCGCTCCAGTACGTGTTGCTCACCTACGTCAACCGGGCGAACGGCCTGCCCGGTTCGGTCAATTCGGGCTTCGGGAACACCCATGTGCAGACCGCGCCGCTGTCGCTGCAGATGGCGGTCGTCGTCCTCACCCTGGTACCACTGGTGATCGTGTACCCGTTCGTGCAGAAGCACCTGCGCACCGGTGTCCTCACCGGAGCGATCAAGGGCTGAGCCGTCCGCACCGGTCCGGCGCGCCCCGGCCGGACCGGGACCGGGACCCGACCGGGACCCGGCCGGACCGGCCCGGGACCGGCCCGGGAACACGCCCTCAACGGAACCGACACGAAGGAAGCAGCGCGATGGTGACACTCGCCGATGTGGCCAGGCACGCCGGCGTCTCGTCGAGCACGGTCAGCTACGCCCTCAGCGGCAAGCGCCCGATCTCCGACGAGACCAGGACCCGCATCGAACGGGCCATCACGGACCTCGGCTACCACCCCAACGCGGGCGCCCGGGCCCTGGCCGGCAAGCGCTCGCACATCATCGCCCTGGTCGTGCCGCTCAACCCCGAGGTGCACGTGCCCACGATGATGGAGATCGCCATCGCCGTCACCGTCGCGGCCCGCGAACACGGCTACGACGTCCTGCTGCTGACCAACGACGAAGGCCCCGAAGGGGTCCGCCGCGTCGCCGCCACCGGACTCGCCGACGGCGTCATCCTGATGGACGTCCGGCTGGACGACGACCGCATCCCGGTCCTGCGCGCCGAGGACATCCCCGCCGCACTCATCGGCCTGCCCGACGACCCCACCGGACTCTCCTGCGTCGACCACGACTTCGCCACCGCCGGCGCCCTGTGCGCCGACCACCTCGCCGACCTCGGCCACCGCGACGTCGCCTTCATCGGCTACAGCAGCGGCGTCTACCGGCGCCACTCCGGCTACGCCGAGCGCACCCTGAACGGCTTCCGCTCCCGCGCCGAACGGCGCGGCCTGCGCTTCCTCCACCGGCCGTGCGAGGGCACGTACGAGAGCACCGCGGGCACCCTGGCCCGCATCCTCGCGGACCGCCCCGAGACCACCGGGTTCGTCGTCCAGAACGAGGCCGCGATCGGCCCGCTGCTGAGCCTGCTGCGCGCCGGCGGACGGACCGTGCCGGAGGACGCCTCCGTCATCGCCATCTGCCCCGACTCGCTGGCCGAGCAGCACGCACCGCGCCTCACCTCCGTCACCAGCCCGAAGAAGGACCTCGGACAGGTCGCGGTGGACCAGGTCATGGCGAGGATCGCCGCGACCACTGCGGGCGAGCAGCCCGACGACCAACTCCTCCTGATGCCACCGGAACTCGTCGTCCGCGAAAGCACCGCACCGGCCCCGCACCGCAGTTGACACCACTACCGGAAAGACGGTTCCCAGATGGACATCCGCCGGCTCACCGACCGCCTCGGCGGCCTCGCCTTCGGCGGGGACTACAACCCCGAGCAGTGGGACTCGGAGGTGTGGAAGCAGGACGACGAGCTGATGCGCCGGGCGCACGTCAACCTCGCCACCGTCGGCGTCTTCTCCTGGGCGCTGATGGAGCCCGAGGAGGGCCGCTACGACTTCGACTGGCTCGACGCCCACCTCGACCGGCTGCACGCGGCCGGCGTCGCTGTCGACCTGGCCACTCCCACCGCCTCCCCTCCGCCCTGGTTCACCCTGGCCCACCCGGACGCCCTGACCGTCCGCCCCGACGGCGTCCGTCTGACCCACGGCAGCCGGGACACCTACTGCCTCACCTCCCCGGCCTACCGCCGGGCCGCCCGCCGGATCGCCGCCGCCCTCGCCGAACGCTACGGCGACCACCCCGCACTCGCCCTGTGGCACGTCCACAACGAGTACGTCACGCCCTGCCACTGCGACCACACCGCCGCCGCCTTCCGCGTCTGGCTGCGCGCCCGCCACGGCTCCCTGGACGCCCTCAACCAGGCATGGGGAACGGCCTTCTGGAGCCAGCACTACACCTCGTGGGAGCAGATCCTCCCGCCTCGCGCCACCCAGTGGCACCACAACCCCGGCCACGTCCTGGACTACAACCGCTTCTGGTCCGACGAGACCCTCGCCGCCTACCGCGAGCAGCGCGACGCCATCCGCGCCCACAGCGACCGGCCGGTGACGACCAACCTCATGGTGCCCGACTACCAGAACCTGGACCTGTGGGCGTTCGGCCGCGAGGTCGACCTGGTCTCCGTCAACCACTACCCCGGCGCACCGGGCGTCGACGCCGCCGCCCACGCCGCCTTCGACGCCGACCGGGCCCGTTCCTTCGCCGGCGGCGCCCCCTGGCTGCTGATGGAATCGGGCACCAACACCGTCTACGCCGGCGACCGCGTCCTCCCCAAGGAGCCGGGCGACATCCTTCGCCACTCGCTCGCCCACATCGCCCGCGGCTCGGAGGGCGCGCTGTTCTTCCAGTGGCGCCAGTCCAAGGCCGGCGCCGAGACGTGGCACTCGGCGATGGTCCCGCACGCCGGGCCGGACAGCCGTACCTTCCGCGAGGTCACGGCGGCGGGAGCGGCCGTCGCCCGGCTCGGCGAGCTCGCCGGCTCCACCGTCCGGGCCGAGGTCGCCGTGCTGCACGAATCCGACGCCTGGTGGGCCATGCGGGTCGACGGTCTCCCGTCCGGCGAGCTCGACTACTACCCCGCGCTGCGCCGCGCCCACAAGGCGCTGTGGGACGCCGGCCTGACGGTCGACTTCGCCCATCCCGAGCACGACCTGAGCCGCTACCGGGTCGTCATCGCCCCGGCCCTGTTCCTGCTCACCGACGCGGGCGCCGAGAACCTGCGCCGCTACGTCGCCGACGGCGGCACCCTGCTCGTCCAGCACTTCAGCGGCGTGGTCGACGAGCGCCTGCACGCCCGGCTCGGCGGCTACCCGGCCGCACCGCTGCGCGAGGCGCTGGGCATCCGCGTCGAGGAGCACCGCCCGCTGCGGAAGGGCCAGGAGATCGTGCTCTCCGACGGCTCGACGGGCTCTTCCTGGAGCGAGTCCCTGCGCACCGAGGGCGCCGAGGCGCTCGCCGCCTACACCCACGGCATGCTCGCCGGCAGCCCGGCGCTCACCCGCCACGACTTCGGCTCCGGCCACGGCTGGTACCTCTCCACCCGCCTCGACGACGCGAGCTACGCCGCCCTGGTCGGCCGGCTGCTCACGGAGGCCGGGGTCGTCCCGGACCTGCCCGGCCTGCCGGCCGGCGTCGAGGCCGTCACCCGGCACGCACCGGACGGCCACGGCTGGCACGTGCTGATCAACCACCTCGACGAGCCCGTCCCGCTGCCGCAGCCCGGGCACGATCTGCTCACCGGCGCCACGGTGAGCCGGCTGCCCGCCGGTGGCTGCGCCGTCCTGCGCGCCTTGTGAGCGCTCACAAATGTGAACGCTCACAAGTCTCTCCCGCCTCATCGAGGAAGGCCACCATGAGCGACCCGAACGAGACGATCCGCTGGGGCCACGACGCCCTGGAGCTGGAGATCGCCCTGGGCGAGCACGGCACCCCTCGCCTGGTCCGCCTCGGCGCGCCCGGCGGGAAGAGCACCGCCCCCCGCCCCGGCGCACCGCTGCCGCTGGTGGAGGTGACGACCGCCGGTCTCGGCCGCCACTGGTCGGGCCGGCACCTCGTCAACACCGTTCTCGGCGGGCGCCTGCGCCACCGTACGCACCGGGCGACCCGGGACGGCGACTGGCATGTGCTCACCGTCGAACTCCACGACCCGGAGAGCGGTCTGACCGCCGAGGCGGTCTACCGCTCCCCGGACGGCCTGCCGGTGCTGCGCAGCGAGGTGCTGCTGCGCAACACCGGGGCGGCGACGCTGCACCTGGAATCGGTCGCCTCGCTCGTGGCGGGCTGCCTCACCGGGGGCGACCCGGTGCATCTGGACGACGCCGACCTGCTGTGGGCGGAGAACGAGTGGTTCGCCGAATGCCGCTGGCACCGCCAGCCGCTGCGCGTGTCCTCGCCCGAACGAAGCGGCCGCTTCCACACCACCAGCGGCCGCAGCACCCGCGTCGTGGCCGGACAGGGCGTGTGGTCCAGCTGCGGCCACCTGCCGATGGGCGGCCTGGCGGACCGCGAGTCCGGCCGCACCTGGCTGTGGCAGATCGAACACAACGGCGGCGGCTGGCGCTGGGAGTGCGGGGTGCGCGACGACACCGCCTACGCGGCGCTGTACGGGCCGAACGACGCGGACCACGGCTGGCGCCACCCGCTGGAGCCGGGCGCCGAGTTCCGTACCGTACCCGTGGCGCTGGCGTTCGGTACGGACGGCGGCCCGGACGACGCCTTCGCCGCCCTCACCCGCTACCGCCGCGCCACCCGCCGCCCGCACCCCGACCACCGGCGGCTGCCGGTGATCTTCAACGACTACATGAACTGCCTGATGGGCGACCCCACCACGGCCGAACTGCTGCCCCTGGTCGACGCCGCCGCCGAGGCCGGCGCGGAGTACTTCGTCATCGACGCCGGCTGGTAC
Source organism: Streptomyces sp. NPDC004788 (assembly GCF_053601115.1). Classification (NCBI taxonomy): domain Bacteria; kingdom Bacillati; phylum Actinomycetota; class Actinomycetes; order Kitasatosporales; family Streptomycetaceae; genus Streptomyces; species Streptomyces sp. NPDC004788. The sequence continues at coordinate 69,729 of NZ_JBSGBF010000026.1, read as the reverse complement.
GACGACGGCGGCGAGTGGTGGAGCTCCGTCGGGGCCTGGGAGCCGTCGGCCTCCCGCTTCCCCGGGCCGAAGGGCATCCACGAGGTCCTGGACCGCATCCGGGAGCGGGGCATGGTCCCCGGCCTGTGGCTGGAGCCGGAGGCGGTCGGGGTGAACAGCCCGGTCGCCGCGTCCCTGCCGGAAGAGGCGTTCTTCCGCCGCGACGGGCAGCGCGTCGAGGAGGGCGGGGGCCGGTACCACCTGGACCTGCGCCACCCGGCCGCCCGCGCCCACCTGGACCGCGTGGTGGACCGCCTGGTCGGCGAGTGGGGCGTCGGCTACCTCAAGCTCGACCACAACACCGACCCGGGCTCGGGCACCAGCCGCCACCCGGGAGAGGCACCGGCGGCCGGCCTGCTCGGCCACAACCGGGCCCAGCTCGACTGGCTGGACGACATCCTGGACCGGCACCCGGAACTGGTGATCGAGAACTGCGCCTCCGGCGGCATGCGGATGGACCACGCCCTGCTCTCCCGGCTCCAGCTGCAGTCCACCAGCGACCAGCAGGACCTGCTGCGCTACGCGCCGATCGCGGCGTCGGCCCCTACCGCCGTCACGCCCGAGCAGGGCGCGGTCTGGGCCTACCCGCTGCCCGAGAACTCCCCCGACGAGGTCGCCCTGACCATGGCCAACGCGCTCCTCGGCCGCATCCACCTCTCCGGGCGGATCTCCGAACTCTCCCCGGAGGCACGGCACCTGGTCCATGAGGCGGTGACCGTCCACAAGTCGATCCGCGCCGACCTGCCGCAGGCGCTGCCCGCCTGGCCGCTCGGGCTCCCGGGCTGGGAGGACCCGTGGATCGCCCTGGCCCTGCACACCCCGGCCACCACCTACCTCACCGCCTGGCGGCGCTCCGGCGAGGACACCGTCAGGGACCTCGCCCTGCCCCACCTGCCCGGCGCCGACGTCCGAGCCGAGGTGCTCTACCCGTCCGACAGCAAGGCGTCGGCCACCTGGCACCCGGACACCGCCGCGCTGACCCTGACCCTCCCGGCGGCCCCGTCCGCCGTCCTGCTGCGCCTCACCCCCCGTCCGGGCGAACGGAGTTGACGATGCGCCGGACGACCGCGCGCGGCCCGCCGCGCCGACCCGCGTTCCGACGAAGCAGTCGAGCGTCCGGGCCCGATCCCGCAGCCGCGCGGGCCCCTGCCGTCCAGATCGCGGGAGTTCGTTTCCCCACTCGAACACCTCGCACCCCCACCCCGCTGGAGGGACGCAAGTGAAATGGTCAACCCGCACATGTCATGATCGCGTCATTACTCATCGCGTCATTGCCGCCACGGCGGCGCTGGCGCTCGCGGCCACCTGCGCGATCGCCGCCGTCGCCCCACCCGCCGCCGCCGCACCGCCCGCCCTCACCGCGAGCACCGTGTCGGTGTCGGTCGACGCCGCCCTGCAGCTCGCCACCGTTCCCGCCACCGGCGTCGGCGTGAACATCCCGGTCTACGACGCCAACATGAACGCCGCCGCCACCTCCGGCCTGCTCGGCACGGCCGGCATCAACACCGTCCGCTACCCCGGCGGCAGCCACTCCGACGTCTACCACTGGCAGACCGGCACCGCCGACGACGGTGCCTACGTCGCTCCGAACACCGGCTTCGACTCCTTCATGGGCACCGTGCGCGCCGCCGGAGCGCAGCCGATCATCACCGCCAACTACGGCTCCGGCACCCCCCAGGAGGCAGCCGCGTGGGTCCAGTACGCCAACGTCGCCAAGGGCTACGGAATCAAGTACTGGGAGATCGGCAACGAGGTCTACGGCAACGGTGAGTACGGCGCCCGGTGGGAGTACGACACCCACAGCAGCAAGAGCGCCACGACCTACGCGAACAACGTGCTCCAGTTCGTCTCGGCGATGAAGGCGGCCGACCCGAGCGTCAAGATCGGCGCCGTGCTGACCACCCCCGGCTACTGGCCGGACGGCATGGTCGGCCCGGGCGACACCATGGACTGGAACCACACCGTCCTGTCGATCGCCGGCTCGAAGATCGACTTCGCCATCGTGCACGCCTACCCCACCAGCACCAGCCCGGCCGACCTGCTCACCAAGCCGCAGGCCCAGAACCCGAACATCGCCGGCGCCGTGCGCTCGCTGATCAACCAGTACGCCGGATCCCACGCCCCCGACGTCGGCATAGCGGTGACCGAGGCGAACGCCCAGGCCTACCTCGACACCTCCCCCAACGGACTGTTCGCCCCGGACAACTACCTCACCTGGCTGGAGAACGGCGCGTTCAACGTGGACTGGTGGGACCTGCGCAACGGCACCGACTGCACGAAGGTGACCACCGTCGAGGGCGCCACCGACTACAACGACGGCGGCATGGTCTCCAGCGGCTCCCCCTGCGAACCGTCCGTCAACACGCCCTTCCCCGCCTACTACGGCATCCAGATGATCAGCAAGCTCGGCGCGCCGGGGGACACCCTGGTCAAGGCCGCCAGCTCGTCCTCGCTGCTCACCGCGCACGCCGTCCGCCGCGCCGACGGCGACGTGGACGTCATGCTGATCAACAAGGACCCGAACAACGACGCCACGGTGAACCTCTCGTACACCGGGTTCACCCCGTCCTCCGCCACCCCGACCGTCCACTCCTACCTCAAGAACGCCCACGGGATCGGCACGGCCCAGTCCGGCAGTCCGACCGCCCAGACCGTGCCCGCCTACGGCATCACGGTCGTCCAGATGCACCCGACCAGCGCGGCCTGCCGGGTCGTCTACAACAAGAACGAGTGGCAGGGCGTCATGGTCGGCTCCGTCACCGTCGTCAACAACGGACTCGGCCAGGTCAACGGCTGGTCCCTCGGCTTCGACTTCCCCGGCGACGACCTCATCACCAACAGCTGGAACGCCTCGGTGTCGCAGAGCGGCAGGAGCGTCAACGCCGGGAACGTGTCCTACAACGCCGCCGTCCCGCAGGGCGGCAGCGTCCAGTGGGGCTTCAAGGCCACCTGGTCCGGCAGTGACGCCAACCCCTCCGCCTTCCGGTTCAACGGCACCTCCTGCGCGATCGGCTGAACCCGATCAGCCGGTGGTGCCCCGGACCCCGGCTTCCTCCAGGGCCGAGGGCCCGGGGCACCACCACCCCGACCTGCACCTTCGAAAGGAACCGACCACGTGTCAGACCAGCCCCAGCCGACCGGCACCCTCCCCAACCCGGTGATCCCCGGATTCCACCCGGACCCGAGTGTCTGCCGCGTGGGCGACGACTACTACCTCGTCTGCTCCAGCTTCGAGTACTTCCCCGGCATCCCCGTCTTCCACAGCCGCGACCTGTTCAACTGGACCCAGATCGGCAACGCCCTCGACCGGCCGAGCCAGCTGCGCCTGCCGCGCGAGTCCCCGTCCTCCGGAGGGATCTACGCCCCGACGCTGCGCCACCACGACGGCCGCTTCTGGCTGATCGTCACCAACGTCAGCGGCGACGGCAACCTGCTCTTCACCGCCACCGACCCGTCCGGACCCTGGTCCGACCCGATCCGGCTGCCCGGCGTCCACGGCATCGACCCGGACCTCGCCTGGGACGAGGACGGCACCTGCTGGTGCACCGTGGCCGGCGTCTCCCAGGTCCGCCTCGACCCGGCCACCGGCGAAACCCTCGGCGAGCCGCAGCGGATCTGGTCCGGCGCGCCCGGCGCCATGGCCCCCGAGGCCCCGCACCTGTACCGGATCGGCGAGTACTGGTACCTGATGATCGCCGAGGGCGGCACCGAGCGCGGCCACGCCGTCTCCATCGCCCGCGGCACCTCGCCCTCCGGCCCCTTCGAGCCGTGCCCGGCCAACCCGGTGCTGACCCACCGCGGCATCGACAGTCCCATCCAGAACACCGGGCACGCCGACCTCGTCCAGGCGCCCGACGGCTCCTGGTGGATGGTGCTGCTCGCCGTCCGGCCGCGCGGCGGCACCCCCGCCTGGTACGTACTCGGCCGGGAGACCTTCCTCGCCCCGGTCGAGTGGGTGGACGGCTGGCCGGTGGTCGGCCCGCTCACCCCCGAACTGCCCAGCCCCGCCTGGCCGCTGCACCCCGCGCCCGCCGTACCGGCCCGGGACGACTTCGACCAGGCCGAGCTGCACCCCCAGTGGATCTCGGTGCGCGAGCGCCCCGAGCACCTGTGCACCACAAAGGAACGTTCCGGCTGGCTCACCCTGCGCGCCGCGGGTGCCTCCCTGGACGAGAACGACGTGGTGTTCGTCGGCCGGCGCCAGCAGGACCTCGGCTGCCGGGCCCGCACGCTGATTGATCCCGCCGGCGGCAGCGGCGGCCTCGCCGTACGCATGGACGAGGAGCACCACTACGAGATCGAGGCTGCCGACGGCGAGGTGAAGGTCTTCGCCCGGATCGGCTCGCTGCGCACCGAGGTCGCCTCCCGGGCGGTGCCCGCCGGAGCCGTGGTGCTCGGTGTCGATGTCGTCCCACGGCCGACGCGCGGCCCGCGCACCGGTCCCGACGACGTCGTCTTCGGCGTCGAGGAGCCCGACGGCACGTTCACCGTGCTCGCCGCCCTCGACGGGCGCTACCTGTCCACCGAGGTGGCCGGCGGCTTCACCGGCCGGGTCATCGGCATGTACGCCGCGGCCGGCACCGTCCACTTCGACCGCTTCGACTACGAGCCCCTCCCGCTCCCCTGACCAACCCGTCAGGGCTCCCCACCCTGCCTCACACGAAAGGGACACCCGTGAACGACGCACAGCAGACCGCACGCCCGCTGGGCCGCCGACTCCACCGCACCGCCTGCCTCGTGGCGGCGCTGGTCACCGCGGGCAGCCTCGCCGCCGGCACGGCCGTCGCCGCACCGGCCGACCGGGGCAAGAACCGGACCCCGGCGGTCTCGGTTCCGAGCGACCCGATGGCCGCGGTCGCCGCGATGCAGCCCAGCTGGAACCTCGGCAACACGCTGGACGCCCTCCCCGACGAGACCTCCTGGGGCAACCCGCTCACCACCAAGGCGACCTTCGACGGCCTCAAGGCGCAGGGCTTCCGCAGCGTCCGCATCCCGGTCAGCTGGTACCCCCACCAGTCCGCCACCGCGCCGTACACCATCGACGCGGCGTGGATGGCCCGGGTCAAGCAGGTGGTCGACTGGGCCCTGCAGGACGGCCTCTACGTCGAGATCAACGTGCACCACGACTCCTGGCAGTGGATCAGGTACATGTCCACCGACCACGACAACGTCATGGCCCGGTTCAACTCGACCTGGCAGCAGATCGCCACCGCCTTCAGGGACGAGCCGCGCGCGCTGCTCATGGAGAGCATCAACGAGCCGCAGTTCGCCGACGCGACCGACGCCCAGAAGACCCAGTACCTGCGCGAGCTCAACACCTCGTTCCACACCATCGTGCGCAACTCCGGCGGGCAGAACAAGGACCGGCTGCTCGTCCTGCCCTCGGAGGAGACCAACAACGCCCAGCACTGGCTCGACGACCTGTCGACCACGATGAACTCGCTGCACGACCGCAACCTGGTCGCCACCGTGCACTACTACAGCTGGTACCCGTTCAGCGTGAACATCGCCAACGGCCCGACCTACGACGCCACGGCCCAGGCCGACCTGCACGACGGCTTCACCCGGGTGCACAACACCTTCGTCGCCAAGGGCATCCCCGTCTACCTCGGCGAGTACGGCCTGCTCACCTCGCCCTACTCCGGCGTGGTCGAGCGCGGCGAGATGCTCAAGTACTTCGAGCACGTCAACTACGAGGCGCGGGTCAACGGCATGACCTCCGCCGTCTGGGACGCCGCCAACGACTTCCTGAACCGCTCCACCATGCAGTGGATGGTCCCCGAGATGAAGGCGCTGATCCAGACCTCCTGGCGGACCCGCTCGGGCACCGCCTCCACCGACAACGTCTTCGTCCCGAGGTCCGGCTCCATCGCGGCGCAGACCATCACGCTCAACCCCAACGGACAGTGGTTCACTGGGGTCTGGCAGGGCGACACCCCGCTGATCCAGTACCGCGACTACACCGTCAATGGCAACCAGCTCACCCTGACCGCCGACGCCCTCACCCGGCTGGCCGGCGACCGGGCGGCCGGGATCAACGCGACCCTCGAAGTCCGCTACTCCGACGGCGTGCCGTGGAAGCTCTTCGTGCGCTCCTACGACAAGCCGGCCATGGCCGACGCCACCGGAACGGCCGCCGGGATCGCCATCCCGACCCGGTTCAACGGTGCCCTGATGGCCAACGTGGAGTCCACGTACGCGGACGGCACCGCCGCCGGCCCGGCCTCCTGGACCACCTACCAGTCGTTCGACAACTTCCGCGCCGACTACGGCGCCGACACCACCACCATCAAGCCCGACTTCATCACGTCGCTGAAGGACGGCGCCCCGGTGACGCTCACCTTCCGCTTCTGGACCGGCGACACCGTGACCTACCACATCACCAAGTCCGGCGACACGGTGACCGGCACCGCCTCCTGACCTCAACCCTCCCGCGCCCGAAGCCCCCTGACTACCCGTCAGGGAGCTCCCTCACCCTGTTCACCCGAAGGGAAACCCCCGTGAACGACGCGCAGCAGCAGACCGCACGCCGGCGCCGCCGCCGACTCCACCGGACGGCCGGCCTGGCGGCGGCACTGTTCACCACCGGTGCGCTGACCGCCGTCCCCGCCTCCGCGGCCCCGGCCGCCCCGGCCGCCCCGGCCGCCCCGGAAGCCGCACAGTCCGCCAGTATGTTCGTCCCCAAGGACCCGATGAGCGCGGTCGCCGCGATGCAGCCCAGCTGGAACCTCGGCAACACGCTGGACGCGATCCCGGACGAGACCTCCTGGGGCAACCCGCTCACCACCAAGGCGCTGTTCGACAGGATCCGGTCGGAGGGCTTCCGCAGCGTCCGCATCCCCGTCACGTGGTCCGGCCACCAGTCCGCCACCGCGCCGTACACCATCGACGCGGCGTGGATGGCCCGGGTCAAGGAGGTGGTCGACCTGGCGCTGGCGGACGGCCTCTACGTCGAGATCAACGTCCACCACGACTCGTGGCAGTGGATCAAGTACATGTCCACCGACCACGACAACATCATGGCCCGGTTCAACTCGACCTGGCAGCAGATCGCCACCGCCTTCAAGGACGAGCCGCGCAAGCTGCTGATGGAGAGCATCAACGAGCCGCAGTTCGCCGACGCGACCGACGCCCAGCGAACCCAGTACCTGCGCGAGCTCAACACCTCGTTCCACTCCATCGTCCGGGGCAGCGGCGGAGTGAACAAGGACCGCCTGCTCGTCCTGCCCTCCGAGGAGACCAACAACGCCCAGCACTGGCTCGACGACCTGTCGGCCACGATGAACTCGCTGCACGACCGCAACCTGGTGGCGACCGTGCACTACTACAGCTACTGGCCGTTCAGCGTGAACGTCGCCAACGGCACGACCTACGACGCCAAGGTCCAGGCGGACCTGACCGAAGGCTTCGCCCGGGTGCACGACACCTTCGTCGCCAAGGGCATCCCCGTCTACCTCGGCGAGTACGGCCTGCTGAGCGAGCCCAACTCCGGCATCGTCGAGCGAGGGGAGATGCTCAAGTACTACGAGCACGTCAACTACGTGGCCCGCGCCAACGGCATCACCACCGCGCTCTGGGACGACGCCAACTACCTGAACCGCGCGACCCTGCAGTGGCGTGACCCGGCCCTGATGGCGCTGATCAAGGCGTCCTGGACCACCCGCTCGGGCACCGCCTCCACCGACAACGTCTTCCTGCCGAAGTCCGGCCCCCTCGCGGCCCGGACCATCACCCTGAACCGCAACGGCCTCCGGTTCGCCGGGCTCTGGCAGGGCGACACCGCACTGATCCCGTTCCGCGACTACACCGTCGACGGCGACCAGCTCACCCTGACCGCCGACGCCCTCACCCGGCTGGCCGGCGACCGTGCCGACGGGGTCGGCTCGACCCTCCAGGTCCGGTACTCCGGCGGCGTGCCCTGGCAGCTCAACGTGCGCACCTCCGAGCAGCCGGTGCTGTCCGACGCCACCGGAACGGGCGCCGGGCTCACCATCCCGACCCGGTTCAACGGCGACCTGCTGGCCAACGTGGAGTCCACGTACGCCGACGGCACCGCCTCCGGCCCGTACGGCTGGACCACGTACCAGGAGTTCAACAACTACGCCGCCGACTACGACGCCGACACGACCACCGTCAAGGCCGGCTTCATCGAATCGCTGAAGGACGACGCCCCGGTGACGCTCACCTTCCGCTTCTGGAGCGGCGCCACCGTGACCTACCACGTGACCAAGTCCGGCGACACGGTGACCGGCACCGCCTCCTGACCGCCGTCCTCCCCGCCCCGGCCGCCGCTCCCCCGGCGGCCGGGGCCTCACCCCGCCGAGGTTCCGCATGTTCCCGCTGCCCCCGCGCGTGCTGTTCGGCGCCGCCTACTACTACGAGTACCAGCCGTACGAGCGGCTCAAGGAAGACCTCGACCTGATGGCCGCGGCGAGGTTCACCGTCATCCGGGTCGGCGAGTCGGTCTGGTCCACCTGGGAGCCGGAGAACGGCCGGTTCGAGCTGGACTGGCTGGCTCCGGTGCTCGACGCGGCCCACGAGCGCGGCATCGCGGTCGTTCTCGGCACGCCCACCTACGCCGTGCCGCCGTGGCTGGCCCGGCAGTACCCGGAGATCGCCGGCGACCGGGCGACGGGTCAACGCATGGGCTGGGGCGCCCGCCAGGAAGCCGACTTCTCCCACCCCGCCTTCCGCTACCACGCCGAACGCGTCACCCGGAAGATCCTCGGCCGCCATGCCGCGCACCCGGCCGTCATCGGCTTCCAGGTCGACAACGAGCCCGGCCTGCGCCTGCCGCACAACCACGGCGTCTTCCAACGGTTCGTCGATCACCTGCGGCACACCTACGGCGACGTGGAGACCCTCAACCGGGAGTGGGGCCTGGTCCACTGGTCGCACCGGCTCTCCACCTGGGCCGACCTGTGGCGGCCCGACAACAACCAGCAGCCGCAGTACGACGTCGCCTGGCGGGCGTTCCAGGCACGCCAGACCACCGAGTTCGTGGCCTGGCAGGCCGGCATCGCGCGCGAGTACGCCCGCCCCGGCCAGTTCGTCACCACGTGCCTCTCCTACCACCATCCCGCGCTGGACGACGACGAGCTGACCGACGGCCTGGACGTCACCGCGGGCAACCCGTACTACGACATGCAGGACGCCCTCGCGCTGCCCGACCCCACGCCCGAGGACCACGAGCAGCAGTGGAAGACCAGCGGCGTCTGGGCCCTGTACCAGAGCGCCGACCGGATCTTCTCCTCCCGCCAGGAGCCGTTCCTGGTGACCGAGACCAACGCCCAGGCCATCAGCGGCACGTCGGAGAACCGGCCCGCCTTCGACGGCCAGTGGCGGCAGGCCGCCTGGGCTCTCGTCTCGCGCGGTGCGCGGATGATCGAGTACTGGCACTGGCACACCCTGCACTTCGGCGCCGAGACCTACTGGGGCGGCGTCCTGCCGCACAGCGGCAAGCCCGGCCGGGTGTACGCCGAACTCGCGCGTCTGGGAGCCGAGTTCGAGAAGGCGGGCGCGCTGGTCGCCGGAATGGAGCCCGATGCCGACATCGCGATGGTCTACTCGGTGCCCAGCAAGTGGCTGATGCAGAAGTACCCGCCGCTGGCGACGCCGGACGGCAGTCCGGACCCGGCCTCCTACCACCGCATCTTCGACCCGTTCTACCGCGGCGCCTTCGAGGCCGGCCGCCAGGTGCGGATCCTGCACGCCCGCCGGCTGCGCCACGCCGGCGGAAAGAGGGACGGCCTCGCCCCCGACCTGGCGGCCCGGCGCCACCCCGTGCTTGTGGTCCCCGGGCTCTACCTCGCCGAGGATGCTCTCCTTGACTGGCTGGCGGCCTACGCCGAGGCCGGCGGCCACCTCGTGCTCGGCCCTCGCACCGGATACGCCGACCACGAGGCCCGGGCACGCCACGAGACCGCTCCACCGCGACTCGCCGCCGCTGCGGGCGCATGGTACGACGAGTTCAGCAACCTGCCCTCGGACCTCAGGCTGCGTGCCGTCCCGGGCAGTCCACTGGAGCTTCCGGCGGGCGCGACCGTGACCCGGTGGGTCGAGGGCCTGACGGTCACCGACGCGACGGTGCTGGCCGGTTACGACCACCCGCACTTCGGCCGCTGGTCCGCCGTCACCACCCGCGCCCACGGCGCGGGCCGGATGACCTGCGTCGGCGCGGTGCCCGGACGCGACCTGGCCCGGGCCCTGGCCACCTGGCTGGCGCCCGCCCCCGTCGGCGGCTGGCGCGATCTGCCCGGGTCCGTCACCGCGACCACCGGGACGGGCCCCGACGGGCGCCGCGTCCATGTGGTTCACAACTGGAGCTGGCAGCCGACGCGAGCCCTGGCCCCGGTGGACCTGGCCGACGTACTGGGTGACGCCTCAATACCCGCCGGCGGGACGGTCTCCCTCGGCGCCTGGGACGTACGGGTCTTCGTCGCGCGCTGAGAGAAAGGGAGGGGTCGGGCATCCCCCGACCTCACATCGGCCCGACAGAGAAAATCGCAGGTCAGCGCACCCGCCCCCGGGCCTTCAGCCGGTTCGCCGGGACCTCCGGGGCGTCCAGCCGGCCTCCGTCGTACCCCTTCACCTCGCCGAAGCGGTCGCCCGTCATCCAGTCCTCCCTCGCCTTGCGGATCTCCTCGTCCGTGCGGCCCACGAAGTTCCACCACCACTTGATCCGTCGACGTTTCCGCAGGTCAGAGGCCCCCTAGTCAATCAAAGTCAGCAAAAGTCAGCATCGGAGTGCCTCTAGACGGCCGATTCAGCCCATAGTCCAGCCGCTGATTGCGGGGGGACAGGCAGCAAGGACCGATGCTGGGCATCCGGTCGCAGTCGACGAGGTACAGCTAAGGCTCCCGGGACGCGATGTGCGCCCCGGGAGCCTTCGGGAGGTCGGTCGCACTGCGCAGAGGATTAGATCGCGTTCCACTCGGTGGAGACGGCGACCTCATTGAGGACGCCGAGGAGCGGCTCGACTCCGAGCCCCGGGACGTCGGGACGTCGGGACGTCGAGATGGCCGTCGGCCAGGACGAACCGCTTCGTGATGTCCGTGGCGAAGTAGCGGTGCGAGCCCGAAGTGTCGCCCGGCAGGGTGAAGCCGGGGAGGGCTGCCAGGGCGACGTTGGCGGCGCGGTCGATACCGGTCTCCAGCATGCCGCCGCACCAGACCGGGACGCCATGGGCGCGGGCGACAACGTGGATGCGGCAGGCTTCGAGGTAGCCGCCAACGCGGGCCGGCATGATGTTGATGATGGAGCGGGCGCCCAGCGAAATGGTCGCGGCAGCGGACTCGATGGGCTCGTCCAAGCAGATCGGGGTGTGCAGTAGTTTGGCGAGCTGGAGGCCGAAGCCGTCGAGCTTCGCGAGCTGTTAAGCATCGACGAGCGTGTACGCGGCGTTGGTGTCGGCCTGGAGGAGGAGGTCGCCGCCGAAACGCTCGCGGACGGCGCGGACCGGTTCGACGTCCCAGCCGGGCTTGATCTTCAGCTTGATCCGGACGTGCCCCTCGGAGACGTAGCTGTCCACGGCGTCCAACAGCTCGGGTATCGAGTCCATAATGCCGCAGGGGACGCAGTCGCGAGCCGCGCCCAGGTAGGAACTGAAGGACTCGCCCGACGTTGCGGACGCCACATACGGCGTCGGAGGGCAGGTCGAAGGTGTACGGCCCTTCGGGCAGGGTCGGACCCCAGGCTGTCAGGACGCGGTCGGACTCGTCGCCGCGTTCCACCACGTTCAGGCCAAGATGTGCGCTGTGCGTTTTCGGACTGCCATGCCTGCGCAGCCTTCAGCGCAGCACCAGTGAGTGGTCAATTGCTGTACCCAGGGGGATGTCACCGTGCCGAATGAGCCGACCGAAACAGCATGGAAGATCCAGTCCGCCGTCGCGGATGCGACGGCCAAGGCGGACTCGAAAGCCGCGCTCGCCTTGACCCTGCAGTCCACCACGCTGGCCGTATTGAGTCTGCTGGCGAGTTCCCGGAGGGCAGCGGGCGGGTTCGAGTCCGCCGCGTCGCAGACGCTTTTGTGGCTCGGTGTCGTACTCATCATGGCGGGTGTCTGTTGTGCCGCATGGGCTGTTTCCCCCCGGCTCGGCAAAGAGCGGCGAGGACCAGAACCGGATGGTGACTTCCTGTACTTCGGACACCTGCGGCTTATGGAACCCGCCGCATTGGAGGGCGTGCTGCGCAACACAGACCCACTGCCCTCGCTTACCCGACAAGTGGTGGTGATGAGCGAGATCGCGTGGGCCAAACACCGCCGGGTGCAGTGCTCTCTCGTCCTGGCAGTCGCGGGTTGCGGCTGCTTCGCCGTGGCCACTGCCTTCGCGTGAGGGCGAGGAGGTGTCACGGTGAACTTCCTTTCCCTCGTGTCTCCTGAGGTATGGCGCGACTTGCTCGAACGCGGGCATCGGCGCACCTACCGGAGCCAGACGGTGCTCCTGGCACAGGGCGAGTCGCCCGACTGTGTGATCGCGCTGGTCGACGGTCTCGTCAAGGTGGTGCAGGGCAATGAGGCTGGGGACAGTTTGACGTTGATGCTCCGCGGCCCGGGTGAGGTCCTCGGTGAGATGGGTGTGCTGCTCGACCGGCCGCGTTCGGCAACCGTGACAGCGGTGCGCCCCTGCACGGGTGTCGTCATGGCTGCGCACGCCTTCCGCGGATATGTGGCCCGGCATCGCCTGGAATCTGTCGTGTACCGGCTGAGCGTGGACCGGCTGAACAGCCAGGAGCGTCTGCGCGCCGACCTTGCACACTTGTCGCCGCCGGCCCGCCTGGCACGAGTGGTCGTTCATCTCGCGGACGAGGTGGGGCACCGTGACGGAACTGGTGGTGTCGTCGTCGAACTCGGCATACCCAGGAAGGATTTGGCCACGATGGCGGCCATGAGTCGATCATCAGCATTTGCCGCCCTCGCGCGTCTCCAGTCCGACGGCATTGTCACGCTCGGCCGTCGGCGGCTCATTGTCAGAGATCCTGCCCTGCTGAGGGCTGCAGCCCAGGACGACGGAGTAGGCGGCGGCGACCGACCACGCGCGGAGCTCCTGTGATGTGACGTGTGGCACGCCCGTACCGTCCAGCGCTGGACGGTCGGCTCCCCGCTCCTCGAACAGGGTGGTGCTCTCCCCGCCGCATGGGCGGGGAGAGCTACGAGAGGAGCGGCGCATGCTGCCGTCATGGGAGCCCTTGTGGCCCTACCGGGCCGTGTTGGCTGTCGACGCCAGGGACTTCGGATCACTCGACAGCAAAGGGATGCAGCAGGTCAACGCCGACATCCCACCTCTGCTGGCCCAGGCGTTGAGCGCCAGCAACGTCAGCGCGCACTGGGAGCGGCGCGTATTCGGCCAGCACACAGGCGACGGTTACGTCGCCGGCATGGACCCCGAGGTCCTGCCCGCGCTGGTGGGGCACTTCCCCGACGCACTGCGCCAGGCGCTCTCCCGTCGGCGGGTCGAGAACCCGCACCTCAAGCCCCTGCAGCTTCGGGTCAGCATTCACGTCGGCCCGTTGCCTCAGAGTGGTCTGGGCGTGCCCATGGTGCACACCCACCGGCTCCTGGACGACAAGGCGCTGCGGGCGGTGCTCGAGCGCGGAAATCCCGAGATCACCAACACCGCCGTGATCGTCTCCCAGCGGGTGTACGAGGACGTCTTCGACAGCGGCTGCGTCAACGACGACGTGCTGCCGGCGCACTTCCACCGGCATCTGGTGAGGGTGAAGAAGTTCGAGCAGCCGGCCTATCTGCACCTTCCCGGTTTTGACTGGGGGCTCGCGGATCCGGACATCTTCGAGCCGTCCGTCGCGGCGGCAAATGAGGAGGAGCCGGGATCTGGGGCGCTTGTGGCGTCGGCTCCCACGGCTCCGGCGGGTCCCGGTGCGGTGAACTTCCACCAGTACGGCGAGCACGGCAAGCAGGGCTACAACTTCTACGACGAGCGGGGGCGGTAATGAGCGACCGCAGCAGCGAAGCACCCGACCCGACGTACCACGGAATCAATCCGGTGAGGCCCCGGGTATACGAGGATCCGGCCGACACGCCGCCATCGAACGCGTCGGAGTTCCACCAATACGGCGACCACAGCGTCCAGGCGGTCCACTACGCCGTACACCTGAACGGTGACTACGTCCAGACTCTGCCCATCGACGGCAGCGACCTCGCCTACCGTGCGAGCGAAGACGGCCGCTTCGTCGAGCCCCGGGATCCGAACCGTCTGCTCGACGCGGCCAAGATCCTCGAAGCGCACGGCGTCGTGGTGCTGTGCGCGTCCGCCGGCAGCGGCCGGCGGACCGCAGCGGTGCGGCTCCTGCGCCAAACGGCGGGACCGCAGGAGCCGGAGCTGTTCGACCTGGAACCGGAGTGGACCAAGCCCGGCACCCAGTGCTTGCCGGTGCGCTCGGCGACGGGCTACCTGCTCGACCTCTCCGACCTCCCGGACGAGCCGCCCGCCCGCTTCGGCCAAGACCTGGTCCATCATGGAGCCGCACTGCGCAAGCAGGGGTCTTTCCTGGTCGTGCTCGCCACCCCAGACGACTGGCAGGGTGCATGGGCCGACGCCACCGGCGACATCACGGTACAGCTGGAGTCCCCCAGTGCGCGGCGCCTCGTCGAGACCGAGCTCGACGCGCACGGTCACGCAGACCGGGTGGCCTGGCTGACGGACGAAAATCTCTCCCCGATCTGGGAAGCCGACCCCTCCGCCCGTGACGCGTGCCGGCTGGCTGGACTCATTAGCGCGGTGAGCGACAGGGAGCAGCTCAGGGAAGCCGTGGACCGTTTCGGGGACTGGCACACCACGGTAGAGAAGCTGCTCAACAAGCGCGGTGCCGTGGACGGCAGCCCGTCGTTGCTGTCCACTCGGGTCACGGTGTGGGCCGGAGCGCTGCTCGACGGAGGGCGGCGCGGTTCCCTCGTCCGCGCGTCCGACGACCTGCTCGCCTCGTTGGGCCAGGCCCGAGGGCCGGCCGACGTACTCACCGATGCGACGTCGTCCCGTCGACTCCAAGCAGCCGGAATCGAGGCCGTCGGCGACCGCGCCCACCACGACCGCAGCTGTCAGGGGTTGCCCGCCGCCATCCTGCGTCACCTTTGGGAGGAGTTCCCCGCCCAACACGACCTGCTGACGAGGTGGGCGGTCGGTGTCGCCGCGAATCGGTCCGTACCAGAGGACGACGCTCGACTGGCAAGCGAGGCCCTCCTGCGCCTGGCAGTGCGTCAGCACGACAGGCACGTGCTCGACGCTCTCGCAACGGGACTCACCGGCCCTCGGCGAATCTTGGCCGTCGAGGCGCTCACAAAGGCCGCGACCGACGCCGAACTCGGCCGCTATGTCCGCGACCGCCTGCTCAACTGGGCGGAGTCCAACAACTCGGAGAAGGTGGATCTGGTCGTCGACATCTGCGGCGGGCCCTGGGGCCTGGAGCAGCCGGCGCTCGCCCTGACCCGTCTGGGCAAGGCAGCGGGTGGGAAGGATTTCGGCGCCGAGAAGCTGGTCGATGCCTTCCGGGAGCTTATCCGGCACGCTCCTGGCCTCGTGGACAAAACGGTCGTTCAGTGGCTCAAGAGGCACGGGACCGAGGCCAGCGGAAAGGCGCACCGCCAAGCGTTGGGATCCTTCCTGGCACTCGTCTCCAGCGACACGGGCACGGACCTGGTCCTCGCCTCGGCCGGCGACCCGTCCAGCAGGGAGCACTTCGTCCATGCCTGGCAGACGCTGCTCACCACCAACGACGCCGTGGACGCCGTGCTCGACCAGCTCACCCGGTGGCAAGAGCGATTCGAGCACGACGCCGACCAGAGGGACGCGGTAATCGCCCTGCTGGCTGAGGTCTTCGCCCCGCCACGGCTGCGGTTGCGGCTCGACCGGCTCTTGGTGGCAGACGGAGCGGTGGTCCGACCGTTCTGGCGGGACATCCTCGGCCACGCCATGCAGCACTACAGCCTCGTCCGGAAAGCGTCGGAGGCATGACCAAGCGTCCCGGTCCCTGGTGGAGACGGCGGGTCGGCCGGTTCAAGGCGTACTGGCCCACCTGTCTGCCGGGCGTCCGCTTCCTGGCGCGTGGCACTCTCACCCATCTGGTCCCTCCCCGGGCGACCGGAACCTACCACGCGACCGCCGCGCGAGCGGCGGCCCGTCTGGCCCTGGACGAACTCGGCCGCGCCATTGCCGGGAGGCATCGGCCCGAAGAACTGGAATGCGCTCAGCATAGGCTCACCCTGGCGGTCTCGGCGTGGCACAGCCTCGACAGCCATCCCGGCCTCTGGCTCAGGGCACGACTCACCCTGCTGCTCCCCCAGCAGGACGCCGAGCGAGCCCAAAGGCACCAGAATGCCCTGCGCGAGGTTGAACTCCGTCTCGCACAGGATCGGTTGTGCCGGCAAGAGCTGGCTCGGACCGTGTGCACCGACCGTGACAGTGCCCGCCTGTGGTGGCTGGAGCAACATCTGGACGACCTGTCGGCCCTCAACTGGGCATCGTTCAGGGACACGATCCTGCCCTTGGTGGGGACGTCGGTCACCGAGCACACACAAGCCGAGCGGCTCGCCCACTCCCTCCTCTACCTCTGGGAGCGATTGGACGATGTGCCAGGACGGCAGGAGCGGTTCATGGCCACGGCCCGCACGCTCTTCGAGCAGATGGGCTGGTCCGACGGATTCCCCTGGCCGTCGTCGTCCGGCGACCTGGAGTCTGTGGCTCCGTCCCAAGCAACCGTCCCCCACGCAACGGAGGACGAGCAGTGAAGACCTTCCTACTGCGCTGGCTACTCGATCCGCTCACCAGTCTGCTCGCCCTCCGCCTGTGGTCCCCGGAGCGCAGCGGCAGGCCGTACGACGCGGCGTGGCGACTGGCCAGGGTCATTCGCCACCCGGACGAGCTCCTGCACCGCGTTCACGGCCACCGACCCGACGATCCTGGAGACTCGCTTCCCTGATCGCGGGGGGGCAGTGCTGCTGCGAAACACAACGTCAGCTCTCGCGTGCGAGAGAACCTTATCCCCAGGACTGCGCATCTCGCCGTCGTGCTCTCGATGTCTCAGGCCTCTGGTCGGGCAGCCGCTGCCTCCAGTTCTGCCAGCCGCTCCGTAGCGAACCGGACACCTGCGTCCTGCGCCTGGCGCAGGACGCGCTGCGCTCCCGCAATATCGCCGCATTCTTGACGGATCGCGGCGAGAGGCAGGAGGAGGCTCAAGTTTCCCTGGCGGATCGCTGGGAGCAGGACTTGCTCGGCGGCCTCACGCTCGCCGCGGGCAGCACGGGTCCTTGCGAGGACTTCGAGGAGGCTTACGGAACGGGCGGCTAGGTCCTCAGCTTGCCGTGTCCTTCCTGTACTCTCCAGGATGCGGACGAGATCCCTCTCTGCACTCGGGTCCCCCTCCTGAAGAATCCGCCAATAGAGTCGCTCCGCTCGCTTGAGTTCACCTGTCTCCTCTCGCAGTCTGGCCAGCTCTGGCAACGCGTAATGCACGCCGAGGTTGTACGCCCTCCAGAGCAGGCCAGCAGCAGATCGGTGGTCACCGTTGCCGCGGCGGATCATTCCCAGACCGCGCAGAGCGTTCGTATCGCCCAGGGAGACGGCCATCTCGCAGAAGTATTCGGCGCGGGCCGAATCCCCCTCTTTTTCATAAACCCACGCGAGTTCGCGAGGGGCATTCCTGTCGCCCGCCTTTATGGCGTGTAGGAACACCTCGATCGCCCGAGGCGTATCCGTGTACATGTAGCTCCAGGCGAGCCCGGTGAAGGCTTCACCATTGCCGGCTTGAAACGATAGCGTCGCGAGATCGAGGGCCCGCTCATGTTGGTCCTGATCGGCCAGCCATCGGGCCTGGTACTCAACTACCCGGGCTCCGAAGAAGCCGCGGTCTAGGACTGCCTCGTACAACTGCGCCGCAGCCGTGTCGTCTCCGCGCTGGGACAGAACGGACGCGAGCCCCACAGTGGCATCGAACCTGCCGCTGGACTCCGCAGCCTTCCGGTACAAACGTTCCGCCTCGTCGAACCGTTGCGCACGCTCGTACCGCCAGGCCAGGACAACTTGAGCCTCTGCATCGCCGGTCTCGGCAGCCAACTCGAAGTAGGGCAGAGCGTCCTCGTCCTTGTAGGCTTCCTCGAGCCATAGGGCGAACATGGACAGTGCCGCACCCTCGCCGTCCTCCGCCGCCGCCATGGCCAGGGCCTCAGCGTCCTTCGTCCTGCCGCGGGCCAAGGCTTCCCGGCTCAAGGCGACCTTGTCCCTCGCGCTGGCGGCATGCCGGACGGCAGCGGACCAGAATCCTGCGCCTGGGCACTCCATTTGGCGATTTCTTCTCGCGTGTAGTTCGACGAAGTCCGAGAGCCGGTAGTGGCTCGGTTCCAGTGAATTCGGCAGGGACGAGCCCGCGGCCGGGGCGAGGGGCCCACGTACACCCCGACACGGGACCGACAGGTACTCCACCGCTCGCTGGAACCAGTCGGGCCGGACCAGATCACGTTGTAGCGAGGTGAGGTACGCCGCAGCAGCCTCTCTGAGGAAAACGTGGGGGAGATCGAGACCGTGGCCCAGTCGGCGGGCGTCCATCGCAGCCTGCAGCACCGCGCGGGCTGCGGGGGAGCCTGTCTCGTAGCGCTCCAACTGGGCAGGGCCTCCCGTCAGGTACTGGATGACGTGTCCGCCCTCGGCAAGCCGTGCAGCCTGCAGAATCCGCCTGTCGGTGCGCTCAGGCTCTGCGGTGAGGGCGGAGAGCTCGTCGACACTGAGCATCTCCGGCACCCGGATCCAGCATTTGGCCAGCAGGGCTTTCGTCTGAGCGCGTTCGTCGCGCGGCGCGGTGGTCATCGTGGACCAGTGCTCGTGCCAGGCCGTGCCGAGGACAAGCACAGGGGCGGATCGATCACTTCTGAGCAACCCGATGAGCCTGCCAGCAACCTGCTCGTCCCGATCGGTATCGCCGGAGAGGAGGAAGCGGTTGATCTCGTTGAGCCACAAAACCGTTCGGGGGGAGACCAAGCCGATCGAATCGAGCAGGTCGTCAGGACCAGCCGGGTGCCATAGTCGCCATTCTTCGGGCAACCGCTGAATCGCCTCCCATGCCGCTCGCGTCTTTCCCGTGGAGGAGTCTCCGAGGAGCACCCTCATGACGCTTCGTTCTGCGAGGGCCTGGTCCACAGCGGTGCCGAGTTCGTCGTCGAAGGGCCGGCGGAAGTATGAGGGAAGTGGGTCATCGTCCGTGGCGTGGTCGATAGTGATCGCCTCATGGACCTCCAGGCCAAAGGGATCGGCGGCGGCAAGTGGGATGCCCGGACCAACCGGGCCGCCCGAGCGCTCCATGCGTGAGAGCTCCCCCAGTGCCTCGCGATCGCAGAACCGGCGAGCAACTTCGTCTCCGAAGTAGCGGGCCACGATGAGCGGCTGGCTACGGAGCAAGATCCCCAGGTGCTCTGCATCCCAGATCTCACCCAGGGCCAGCTCCGGATGCCGGCCCTGATAGTCATGGGCCAGGTCCCGCACTTGGGTTCGCGTTCCCCTGCATGAGGTGGCGATGACCAGGCGCGCCGCGCCCTGAGGGCGTGGACCGTGAACGAAGGTGTCCAACGCCTTCCTCGCGTCTGTCTCCGTGAACCGGGTCACTTGCTTGACCTGAAAGGCGTGCCACCCACCGTCCGTCGCACGCCCGACGATGTCGATACCACCCTGCGCCTGCCCCGGCGTTCCGTAGCGGTGGCAGGGCGACAGACACTCCACCACCTGCACAAGTTCCCAGACCAACCGTTCGAAGTCATCCCAAGGCATATCGTGGAACGGGAGGAAGTCGATCTTCTTGTCAATCACCACCGGCTGCCGTGAGAGCTGCCCCACACCAAACCCCCGCTCGATTCGTTGCGTCGCCATCCGGGCCACAGGTTAGACCGGGGGACTGACACCTCGTCGACCACGACTGCTCGCCGTTCAAGTCGCTCCGTTGCCCATCGGCGAATCACCTTCTGAGACCACATAGGTGGGGAGAACCTGGGGAGAATGGAGCCCTGCTGGGGAGCGCTGGGGAGGATCGACCGCATCAATGGGCAGCACGACACAAGAGGGCAGGAATGACGGGTCGGTGCAAGCCAGAGGGCCTCTCCGGTCGATTCCTGCAGGTCAGCACAACGAGGACGACAACCTCAAGAAGATCTCCTCACTCCTGGAGCATGAGGAATCGGGCCGCAACTGCTGACGATGGCCCATCAACGCACCCGACCGACACCCTTGATGAGTTGCACAGCGTCTCTGGTCTGCACGTATGCCGTTCAATGATCGGCAGCGTGCATCCCCAAGCCCTTGTGCCAGCCTCGCTCAGCGCCCCTGCACTCGCGCAGCGCGCTCTTTGCTTTCCGCCGTTCGCAGCAGCTCCTCTTGCTGAGCACGACCCGCTTCGGCGACGGCAGCGAGAGCCGGGACGCGAATGGAGAGGTCTGTGAAGTAGTCGATGAGATGTTGGTGTCTGGCCGCATCCTCTCCCCACCATGAATCGACCCACGCGACGTCGGCCGCGATGTGTGCGGCGGGTACGCCGTGGTCGAGGAGAAGCGGCCCGAGGCTTTCCAGTATTTCGTTCCGCTGGCCCACGAGGGCTTCGAGAAGCTTGTCGGGAGTGGCCACGTCATCCCTGATGAGCTGCTCTGCCAGGTTGCGGTCGGCGCCTACAAGCTGGACAAGTGGGCTGTGCCCGATGCGTGGAAGGTCGATACAGCGGACGGTAAGGCGATAGCGATGGCTTTGTGGAAGGCGGTCCAGGTGCAGGTCGCACCCGTGGGGCTCGGGCGCGGTGAAATAGCCCTGCTCGGCCATTTCGTCGAGGCGCGCGGTGTACCACGCTTCCAGCAGATTGGGGTCGTGCTCGGCAAGGTGGGCAAGGAGTTGGCTGGCACGCCACTCGTCGTGCTGGGGTAGATCCTCGGGGCGGATGCGGCGTACGGCATCACACCAGGTAGCTCGCCATGCATCTGGCAGTAAAGGGCCATGGGGTTGTCCGATGGCGAAGATTACCGCCGTGCTGCCGGCGACGACAGCGTCCGGGTGGCGCAGGAGACGGTGCAGTACCTCGTGCGGCTCGTCGCGGAGAAAGATCGAGTCGAGCAGCCAGGCGTCTTCGGCGCGCATCTTCGCGACCACGAGCTGGGCAGCAGTGTCGTCTGTACCTCGTCCAAGGACGGTGGAGATGACGCCGGTTCTGAAGCGGGGATCATCCAGCGCAGAGGTGAGGACCTCAGCAGACAACGTGTCGGGGGAAGTCGTGAGCCATCGGCTCAGTGCGGCTCGGTGAATCGGCGGGCTGCCAGCTGCCGTTGCCGCTGCGTGCCAGGCGGCGGGGTCGGTGAGGTGCGGCACCATGTGGTCGGCGACCCAGGTGCCGCCTCCGTGGTCTCCCGCGAGCTCGGATTGCTCAGCCAAGGCGATGAATCGCGCGACTCCGGCGGTCGGGCCGAGGGCAGCAATCCTTTGGGCGAGAGATTCCACTCTGCGGACGCTGCCTGGGGCGGTTTCGTCCTGGTGGCCCGTGGCGTCCCGACGACTCCAGCCGATGAAGGACTGCATATCTGGATCGATGTCCAGTGCCGGGAGGTTGCTTCCTTCGTCGCCGGTCCGCGCGTATGCGGCGTTGAGCATGCGTCGAGCACGGAGTGCGAGGCCGGGAGAGGCCTGGAGCAGATGATGCAGGGTAGCCAGCATGCGAGTTCCTCCCTTCGCTCCCTGGTTCTTCTGTTCCCTGCTCGGTTCGCTGTTGTGGGGAACGAATCCTGCACCGAGCCGTACCCATGAGGCGGCCAGGTCCAGCAGAGGAACAACCGCGGCGGGGGCGCTGTTCAGGCCGTCCTGTCGTTCGGTTTCCTCGATCACGGGCGCCGCCTGGTCCCACAAGGAGATGAGACGGGCCAGGTTTTCGGCACTTTCCACGCCCCGGGCGAGTGTGACCGTGTTGGGACTACCGGGGTCAGTCCAAGTCCCAGACGTTTCGGCGGAGAAGATGCTTGCGAGCACCTCGGTGGCTACACCCCAGTCAGCTGGAGAGCGGTGAGTACGCAGCCACTCAAGGACGGGCCTCAACAGCAGCCCTCGAACCTCGAATACGGTTCCGAAGTCCGGGTCGATCGTTTTGGCCACGTCGTCGAGCACTCGCAGTGGGTGCTGCGGAGTGGAGTGGCGCGGGCGCTCGTCGCCCACGGCAAGGTCGAGCAGAGCGGTTATGGCTTCAGGCAGTAGATACTGCGTCGCCGACTGTGCGAGCTGCCGAGCAGCTGCGTCAGCTTGCCGGTCCGTGATGGTGGCGTTCATTGGCTCGTCACGCGGGGCGGCGAGGATCGCACGAGCCTGGGTGACCGCGAACTGTGCAGCCTCTCGGTCCAGACGGGCGTATTCGGACACCAACGAGAGGGTGCCGGTGTCCCACTCGGCCGGTGCGGGCAATGCTCGCACCCAGTTCTCGACTGCCGTCCGAGCGTCCGAGGAGACTGAGACGCGGGCTGCGGAGATGGCGGCGGAGACGAGGTCGCGGCTCCTGGTGGGGAAGGCGTCGCAGAGAGTGGACCACGGCCTGTTTGCCGGACGTGTGAAGAACCACCGGGCAATCAGTGGCGCGCGCAGGGCTGGTTGCAGCCGCCAGACGTCGTGCACCGTCTCCACGAGGCCGTGGCGCGCAAGGCGCTCCATCAGGCCGGACATTCTGGCCGGCGGCTCGCCGACGAGCGGCGCAAGCGCGTATAGCGTCTCGCTTGAAGCCCCTCCCAGGGCCGCTACACAGGCCAGAACGTCGACGGCTGTCTCGGTCTCGGTGATACGGCGGAGATGGCGCTCTACGTTGGCCAGGTGTGCTGCGCCGTTGGCTACCTGGCCTCCCTCACCCGTTGTGAACAGCTGGCACAAGGTGACGGCCCACCCCGGTCGTCCAGCCGCCTGGTCGAGAACTGCCGCCCGGGCCCGGTGCCCAGTGACGCCCAGAGAGGTGACCAGGGCGTTCATGTCGGATCGCTCCAATAGGTCGATGTCAAGGCGGACAGCGCCGGGCAAGGCCGCCGTCACCTCGTCTGCTCTGTCGGGCCAGGTGGTCGCGACGATGGCGAAAGCATGTTCCGCACTGTGGCGCGCCCGTCGCAGCACACGCATCTCGTTGATACGAGTGTGGGCATCGTCCACGACCACGGCGGCAGGGCAAGAAGTCAGTAGCTCGTCCAGGATGCGATCTGCTTGCGCCTGCTCTAGGTAGGCGACCTTGCCTGTGAGCTCAACGGTGAGCCGGGTTTTCCCCACACCGGGCACGCCGGCCAACACGACATCCCGGCCGCTGGTGACGGCCTCGTCGAGCTTGGCCAGATCCGCCTCTCGGCCAAGGAGATCGGTGTGCTCAGCGCCGTCTTCCGGCAGCTCCAGCGGCCGGTCAAGCAGGGCCTCTAGCTCTCCTCTAACACCGAGGAGGTGGAACCTCCACATCGGCTCCTTGGACAAGCGCGAAGCGAACCAGTCCCGGGCATAGATGTGCGGCGCGGGGAGGCCACGATCTGCGCACAACCGGTCCAAGGAGGCGCGCCTGGTAGCGTTGACAGGCTGTGAGCAGGCCATCACAATCAGATCGGCTTGCACGCCCTCTTCACTCATACGACGAAGGCCCGTGCGCAGGTTCGCCACAGGATTACCCGTAGTCACGAGCAGGCGCCCACGGGCGTCCGCGTCCTGGGGTCCCCATGGGAAGTAGATGTCGGCGTCGCGACCGAAGTCATGCCCACCCTCGACCGCGGACAGGCCCGGATACTGTGATTGCAGGAGCGCACAGGCGCAACGCTCGAACTCCGTTGGATGGATGGCTTGTTCATCCATCGCCCGGCGCACGCGTGCAATGAGATCCATGATTATTCATGCTACGCGCACTGGCGTCCGTACACCCCATCCGGCGGTGGCCCCATGCCTGAAGGAAGATCGCTCCAGGCATGCACGGCAACGGCCCAGGCGAGCACACGCCGAGGTGAGACCTTTCCACGCGGCCTGACGGCTGCAACGCCACTTGCAAGGCACGTCGGCTCTGGTCGCGGACGCACGCAGGATGCCTTACGCCGACGACCCGGCATCGCCAGCTCCAAGACGGGTCCCAAGCGCCGTTTCCACAGCAGATACCGCTTCGGCCAGGCTCCGAAAGACCTGAGTGCTTCGCCCGAGCCGTCTCGCCCCCCGCGCCAGCGACTCCCGCATCTGCCGCTCACAGACGACGAAGTCGGCGTAGCCGGCCGCGCAGGAGAGATAGACCATGTCGATCACGTCATTCGGCTTCCACGTGGTGCCACGGTTGAGGTGACGTTCATGGAGCATCTCCCGGAAGAGGCCCAGAGCCGGAAGAGAGGCCATCTTCTGGACGGGCTGAGATCCTGTGCCCCATTCCTTCAGTTGCTCCGGCGTCATTCCTGCGGCAAAGGATTCCTCGGCCACCCTGTTCCGCAGGTCGCTGAGGAGCCATGCGTCGATCGCCTTGCGCTTCTGCTGAGCATCGCCGCTTTGGGTGTCCAGCCAGTCACTGAACTTCTGGTTCGCCTCCGTCCAGCCAAGCTCAGGACCACGCTCCCCACCTTCCGAGTCCAGCATGGTGTCGATCAAACTCACGGCAGAAACAAGCGCCTCCTGCTGGAACGCCGCCATCGGTGGAAAGTCCGCCGGCGCCGAAGCAGGAACGAAGCCTCTCGCGGCCGAATGAAGCGACTTCGGCTCCAACGTCACGACCGGCGCCATCACCTCAGACTGCCTGATCTGCGCACGGAACATCAGACGGAGTTCATCCCTCCACACCTGCAGGGGATCCCGCAACTGCCAGTCCCCGCTGGCCTGAAGAATGGAGAGGCCTAGACGGTAGCGCCCCTCCGCGTTCGACCACTTGGTCGTCTCGTAATAGTGCCCCGACGAAGCAGGAAGGATGATCTTGCGCTCCGCTGACCACTGCGCAAGCTGAAGAGCCGCGACTCGATCATCCGCCGTCCCGCTCCGCTGCCCTCTCATCACATCGCTCACGAGGCGCCATTTGTTCTGATCCAGATAGACGACGAGCCGTCCGGCCAACTGGTCGGCTCGGTCAGGCCGGGGGAGCTCGAACACGATGCTGTCGCCCTTGAGAGTCTGCACAACCAAGCCTTCGAAGGTCGGCGGTTAGGAGACCCGAGACAGCAGACTTGTCGGTTCGAACAAGGGGCCCGGCAGCGGCACCCGCGCCTCTTTGCCGTCGGACCTGACCAATACGAGGGCGTCCGAACCACGATCGGCTGTGATCATCACGATGGGCAACTCGCCTGGGCACTCCATCCGCTCATGATGCACAAGCAGCGGCGCTGAGGACACGGCGGTCCGATGATCGGCACTGTCTCGGGGTGCAGGCTGGGCATGCCAGATCGCTGTACGACCACCAGGCGAGGAAGCCACTGCCCCCGGCAACACACCTGATGACCCATCAGTAAAGTCAGCAAAAGGTCAGCATTCAGCTGACCAGACCTGCTCCCACACGAGCACACCACAGAAGCGCGCCGCGCTGGCTGCGCCACCGAGAGAAGGTGCGAAACCATCCCTCCCAGTGGCACGCCGAAAGTCGGAGGCACAGCCGAGCGAGCCTGCCGCGAAACGACCGCGAGGAGAAAACCCCAGCTTAGCGCACCCGCCCCCGGGCCTTCAGCCGGTTCGCCGGAACCTCGGGCGCGTCCAGCCGGCCTCCGTCGTACCCCTTCACCTCGCCGAAGCGGTCGCCCGTCATCCAGTCGTCCCTCGCCGTGCGGATCTCGTCGTCCGTGCGGCCCACGAAGTTCCACCACATGACGATCTCCTCCTCGAAGGGCTCGCCGCCGAGGAGCATCAGGCCCGCGTCGGAGACGGCGCGCAGCGGGAGTTCGGTGCGGCCGCAGCCGAGGTAGAGCATCGAGCCGGGCAGTACGGGCACGCCGTCGACGTGGGCCTCGCCGGACATGGCGAGGACCGCGTACTCGAAGTCGGGTTCGAGGGGCAGCCGGGTCTCGGTGCCGGCGGTGAGGGCGAGGTCGGCGCCGACGATCGGGGTGTACGCGGTGCCCGGCGAGGCGGCGCCGTCGAGGTCGCCGAGGATGACGGTGGCGGTGAGTCCGGGGGCCGTGACGTGCGGGAGCTCGGCGTGGTGCTGGAAGTGCGGCTCGACGTGCCGGTGCGCGTCGGGCAGGGCCACCCAGAGCTGGGCGCCGTGCAGATAGCGGGCGTGCGCCTTGGGGCTCTCCTCGGAGTGGGAGATGGCCCGGCCCGAGGTCATCAGGCCGAGTTCGCGCGGACGGACGGTCTGCAGGCTGCCGGTGGAGTCGCGGTGCAGCACCTCGCCCTCGTGGAGCCAGCTGACGGTCTGCAGACCCATGTGCGGGTGGGGCGGGACCTGCATGCCGGGTTCGTCGGCGATGTCGTCGGGGCCGTAGTGGTCGACGAAGACCCAGGCACCGACCATGCGGCGGCCCAGGTTGGGGAGCAGTCGGCGGACCTCGGTGGATTCGCCGAGCTGGACGTGGCGGGGGCTGAGGAGTTCCCGTACCGGTTCGGCGACCACGAAGCCCCGGCCGCCGCAGACCTGGAGGGCGGCCTGGCGATCAAGATTGCTCATGGCGCTCAACCTATTCCTGTCGGGGCGCCGTGGGGCGGGGACCCGCACCAGAATATTGCTGGAATGTTCAACCACCATCGGGTGTTGTCGCGACCGTCAGCACGAACGACAGGAGAGACGAGGCCCCGGTGAGCGACGA
Organism: Streptomyces sp. NPDC004788; assembly: GCF_053601115.1. Lineage (NCBI taxonomy): Bacteria > Bacillati > Actinomycetota > Actinomycetes > Kitasatosporales > Streptomycetaceae > Streptomyces > Streptomyces sp. NPDC004788. The sequence continues at coordinate 42,962 of NZ_JBSGBF010000026.1, read as the reverse complement.
GACCTACTACGAGTTCGGCACGGCAGCCGACCGCTGGGACCGAGCGCAGATGTTCTTCGAGGCGAAGGAGTATCCGACCGCGGCCCGGATCCTGCGCGGCCTGGTCGCCGAGCACCCGGAGCAGACGGCGCAGCGACTGCTGCTCGCCCGGGCGTACTACCACTCGGCCCAGCTCGGCCGGGCCGAGGCGGAGCTTCGGGTCATCGTGGAGCGCGACCCCGTCGAGCACTACGCCCGGCTGATGCTCGGCCGCACTCTGGAGCGGCAGGGCCGGAGCGAGGAGGCGGCGCCTCATCTGCGCCTGGCCGGCGCGATGGTCGGCGACCTTCCGGAGTGACGCGACCACCGGTCCTCGGGGCGGCACGGCCGACGGGCGGCGACGGCCACTGAGGCCGCCGCCGCCCGTATGCGCGTCAGCGCGCTGTCGCCGTGCCGGCGTCAGTAGCCGATCCGCACACCGGTGACGGTGTGGCGGTCGGTGCGTCCGCCGGTCGCCCCGCTGAAGCCGACCAGGACGTTCTTGGGCAGGGTCACGGCGACGTCGATGACCCGGGTGCCGTCGACGCTGACCTGGAGACGGCCCGTACTGGTCACGACGACGTCGACGGTGTGGCTGCCGGAGCGCAGGTTCGGCACGTTGGTGGCCGTGGCCGCGTAGGTGAGGGTGGCGCCGCTGCCGCCGGTGGCCACGGCCACGAAGTTGGCCGAGGGGTCGTTCGCCCCGTTGTCGTACGTGTCGAGGGTGACGGCCACGCCGGGCAGTCCGGCGAAGCCGAGGCTGCCGCCGCTGCTGGCGGACAGCGCCTTCGGGGTGGCCTTGCTCGCGTCGAGGAGCATCATGGTCATCCCGTCGGCGCCGGTGCCGCCGCCGATGGTGGCGGTGAAGCGGGCCCTGAGGTTCGCCGAGGGCACGGCGGTGGCCTGGACGGCCGAACCGCGCTGGTAGGTCTGGAGCGGGGTGAGTTCGAGGGTGGTGCCGGACATCGCGGCGCTGCCGTTGTACGTCCAGCCGTTGGGGCCGGGCGGCGGAACGGCGTACGCGGTGGCGGTGACGGTCGCCTTGCGGACGGCGTGGATGTCGGTCTTGCCGCCGGTCGCGCCGGTGAAGGCGAGGAGCGCGCTGGGCGGGAGCGAGGCCACGCCGGTGCTGAGCCGCTGGGTGCCGTCGACGGAGACGGTGAGGGTCTTGCCGGTGACGGCGACGGTCACGGCGTGGGTGCCGGAGCGCAGGTCGGGGACGTTGGTGGTGGTCGAGGCGTAGGTGAGGGTGGAGCCGCTGCCGCTGGTGGCGATGCCGACGAAGTTGGCCGAGGGGTCGTTGGTGCCGTTGTCGTACGTGTCGAAGGTGACGGCCACGCCGGGCAGTCCGCTGTAGCCGAGGCCGCCGCCGAGGGCGCCGAGCGCGCTCGGGGTGGTCCTGGCCGGGTCGAGGAGGGCGAAGCCGAGGCCGTCGGCTCCGGTGCCGCCGCCGATGGCGGTGGTGAAGGTGGCCCTGAGGCCGTCGGTGAGCACGGGCACGGGCCAGACGGCGGTGCCGCGCTGGTTCGCGGTGGCCTGGGTCAGCTGGAGGTCGGTGCCGGAGATCTGGGCGTTGCCGTTGAGCCTCCAGCCGCCCGCGTCGGGGCCGGGGACGGTGACGCCGGTGCCGGCGGCGCCGGTGCCCACGAGGCGCTCGGCGATGGCGCCCTGACCGTCGTCGGCGGTGAGTTCGTAGCTCGCGTTCGCGGTGCCGACGGAGGTCGGCGCGAAGGTGACGGCCTGGTGGATCACGTCGCCGGGGTTGAGCACCTGTCCCTCACTGATGGGGGTGCTGACCTGGAAGGGGGCCGCGGGCGCCTTGGCCTTGGTGACGGTGAGGGGGATGTTGCCGCTGTTGCTGATGTCGAAGGTCTTGGTGAGGGACTGCCCCACCTTCACGGTGCCGAAGTCGGTCGAGGTCGGGGTGAGGGTCAGCTTGGCCTGGCCGGTGACGGCGGTGCCCTTGACGCCGACGGTCGCGGTGCCGTTCTGGCCGGTGACGGAGAGGGTGCCGGAGTCGGTGCCGTCGGTCGTCGGGGCGTAGGTCACCTGGACGGAGACGGACTGCTGGGGCTGGACGACGGTGCCGTTCGCCGGGAGTCCGGTCGCGCTGAACGGGGCGCCGGGCGGGGCGGACGCGGAGACGGTCTCGGGCCCGGTGCCGGTGTTGGTGAAGGTGACGCCGAGCGACTTGCTCGTGGACGTGGCGACCGTGCCGAAGTCGAGCGAGGCGGGCGAGGCGTACAGGCCGGGCCGGGTGCCGTAACCGGTCAGGCCGACGGCGCTCTCGCCGAGGTCGGTGGCGAGGGTGAGCACCGAGCTGTCGGAACCGGGCGTGGTCGGCGCGAAGGAGACGGGTACGGAGTAGGTGTCGCCGGCGTGCAGGGTACGGGGCAGGCCGCTCGGGCTCGCGGAGAAGGCGCTGCCGGACGGGGTGCTCGCGGAGTTGACGGTGACGTCACGGGTGGCGGTGACGGTGGCCGTGGCGTTTCCGGTGCTGCCGACGGCGACCTTGCCGAAGTCGACGGGGTTGCCGTTGAGAGCGGCGTTGGCGGGGCGGCCGAAGGCGAGGACGTGGCCGTCGCGGGTGCCGACGTAGACCCGGCCGCCGTCGGTGCCGGGGGTGGCGAACTTGGCGGCGGTGCCGATCGGCGCGGACCAGCGCAGTTTGAGCGTGCCGTTCACGGGGACGGCGTCGTACGCGCGGAGCTGGCCGTTCGCGCCGTTGGAGCCGTCCGCGTAGATCGACCAGACGAGGGCCGAGCCTGAGTTGGTGCCGGTGGAGGTGAGCACGGGAGAGCCGGAGGTGTAGCCGAAGGTCTCGGGGCTGCGGCCGGTGTTGGTCAGCGCGGGTTTCCCGTCGCCGGTGAGGCCGTACCGGAAGGCGCGCAGCGGGCCGCGCGAGCCGATGGTGTAGACGTAGCCGCCCTCGCCGCCGTACACGGCCGGGTGGCCCCAGACCCCCTCGTAAGGTCCGAAGGCGCCGAGCACCTTGTCGGTGCCGTTCGGTCCCTGGCCGCGGCCGCCGAGGTCGTCGCGGTCGAGGAGGAAGAGCCGGCCGTCCTTGCCGATCTGGACGAGGAGATGGGGGTGGGCGCCGGTGCCGAAGTAGCTGTCGGGAAGGCCGACGGGGGAGCCGGAGCCGAGGTCGGTGTCGTTGAGGTCGAGCTGGTTGGCGTTGCTCGGGGCGAAGAAGTCCTGGGCGGACATGGTGCCGTCGCTGTTGACGCCGAGCCGGACGACGGATTCGGAGAGCTGGCCGGGCGGCATCTTGCCGGGGCCGGGCGCGGGGGTGACGCCGTTTCCGGTGGTGAAGAGGATCCGGCCGGCGCCGTCGGAGACCAGGCCGCCGCCGCTGTGCCAGATGCCGGCCTTGCCGTCGGCGGAGGAGTCCTCGGTGGCCCACAGGGTGGTCTTGCGGGTGCTGGTGTTGACGCCGAGGACGTAGCCGACGTAGGGGCCGCGGTCGCAGTGGGAGGCGAACCCGGCGTACACGGAGCCGTTCATGAGGAGCAGCCCGGGGCGCTGGGCGGCGGTGTACGGGTTGAAGGAGCGGCTCGGGTCGTTGGTGGGGGCGCCCGCGACCTTGACCGGCCAGCCGCTGCGTTCGCCGCCGGTGGTGGGGTCGAGGGCGTGCACGTACCAGCTGGGGTGCTGGGTGTCGGCGCCGTCGTCGACCTTGGAGGTGAGGTAGAGGGAGCCGCTCGCCGGGTCGTAGACGGGGGTGGAGGTGACGCCGATGTCGGGGACGAGGTCGCCGCAGTTGATCGCGGAGGCGGGCCAGGGCGCGCCGAGGTTCCTGGTCCAGTTGATCTTCCCGGAGGCCGGGTCGAGCCCGTACACCTTGTTGTTCTCGGTGGCGACGACGAGGGTGCCGCCGACGACGAGGGGCTGGGCGTAGACCTGGCCGTCGACGGTGGTGGAGAACTGCCGGCCGAAGTCGGAGCTGGAGACCTGGCCGGGGGCGAGACCGGGTTCGTTGCGGTCCCAGCCGGTGCGCAGGTTGTCGGTGGAGATGGTGTTCTGATCGGCGGCGGCCCGGTCGTCGGCCGGGGCGGCGGGGGCCGCCTCGGCGGCACCGGCGGTGGCTGCCGAGGGCAACGCACCGCCGGTGCCGAGGATCAGGCACATCGTCAGGATTCTGGCGAGCGCCCTGCGTCTGCCGGTCATCGTCTCCACCCTCGTGTGCGCGCGTGGGGCGGAGACCGGAGTGTGCCCCGCCCAGGACATGGTGGAGCGCGCCCGCCGTCCTCGGCGGGGGCGCCGCACCGAAACGGCGTGCTTCACCTGGTCGGGTGGCCGGGAACCCGCTGGACGGGGGTGCCTGCCGCCGCCTGGACGCCCGGCGGCCTCAGCCCCAGGTGCGGGAGCAGAGCACGAGCCGGTAGCCGTCCGGGTCGGCGACGGTGGCCCCGTACTCGTCCCAGTAGGGGTTGTGGGACGTCACCCGGGTGCCACCGGCGGCGATCAGACGGTCGATCAGGGCGTCCTCGACCGGCCGGCCGAGATAGACGACGAAGAGGTCGTCGACGGTCGGGCTCGGTACGAGGGGCGGCTCGGCGGCCGGGTCGAGGGTCAGCTCGAAGTGCCAGCCGCCGCCGGCCGGACCGACCATCAGCAGTTCGTGCTCGCCGGGGGCGGGGTCGGCCTTGCGCCACAGCACGTCGAGGCCGAGGCCGTCGACGTAGAACCGCTCGGCGGCGGCGAGGTCCCGGGAGGGACGGGCCACGCGGACATGGGTGGTGGCGTCGATCACCCGGGGACCTCCCGGCTCGGTGGTGGCGCGTTCCGTCATGACGTCGACCTTACGATCTTGGAGCCGGGCCCCACCACCCCGTGCCCGTCAATGGCTCCTTCACGCGGTGTGCACCACCTCGCCGCCGACCACGACCGTCTCGGCGACCGTGCCCGGAATGGCGTCGGGCTCGACGCGCAGGATGTCGCGGGAGAGCACGACGAAGTCGGCGAGCTTGCCGACGGTGAGCGAACCCCGTTCGCGCTCCAGGAAGTTGGCGCGGGCGGAGCCCATCGTGTAGCCCTCGACGGCGGTGGTGACGTCGATGGTCTCCTCGGCGGTCCAGGCCGCCCCGCCGCCGGGCGGGCGGCGGGTGACGGCGGCGTGGATGCCGATCAGGGGGTCCATCTCGGCCACGTTCCAGTCGCTGGACAGCGCGAGCAGGGCCCCGGCCCGGTGCAGACTCCGGAGCGGCCACGCCTTGTGCCAGCGCTCGGGGCCGATGTTCTCGGCCCAGTCCTGGCCGGGGCCCGCGATGTCGGGGGCGGCGTGCCGGGGCTGCATGCACGCGGTGACGCCGAGGGCGGCGAAGCGCGGGGTGTCGGCCGGGTCGAGGCACTCGACGTGCACGATCTGGTGGCGGGCGTCGCGCGGCCCGTTGACGGCGCGGGCCCGTTCGACGGCGTCCAGGACCGTGCGGATGCCCCGGTCGCCGGTGGCGTGCACGAAGCACTGGAAGCCGCGGGCGTCGAGGCGGGTGAGCAGCTCGGCGAACTCCTCGGGCGGGTAGAAGGTGTCGCCGCGGTGGTGGCCGCAGCCCGCGTACGGTTCGAGGAGGGCGGCGGTGCGGGGTTCGACGACGTCGTCGATGTAGAGCTTGAGCGGGCCGACGCGCAGCCGGTCGTCGGCGAACTCCGCGGCGGCCGCGGCGAATGCGTCCAGGTCGGCGTCGGTGGTGCCGCGCGGGTGGAAGAGCGCGGCGACGATCCGCGAGCGCAGCCGGCCCTCGGCGCGGGCGCGCCGGAAGAGGGCGAGGTCGTCGAGGGAGTTCTGGGGCTCGACGACGGTGGTGATGCCGTAGCCGACGGCGGCGTCGAGGCTCTTGGCGAGCCGCCCGTACTGGCGGTCGGCCGAGGCCCACGGCACGCCGAGCACGCGCAGCGCGCGGTGGCCGTCGCGCGAGAGACCCTTGACCGCGAAGTCCTTGACGAATCCGGTGGGTTCGCCGGTGGCCGGGTCGGTGACGGCGGTGCCGAAGGGCAGGTCGGTACGGTCCGGGCGGACGTCGAGACGGCGCAGGGCGGCGGTGTTGAGCCAGGCCGTGTGGACGTCGTACGAGAGGACGAGGGCCGGCGTGTCGCCGGTGACCGGGTCCAGGTCGGCGGCGGTGGGCATCCGGCCGCCGGGGATCGCGGAGTAGTCGAACGCCTCGGCCTCGATCCAGCGGGCGTCGGGGTGGGCGGAGCGCCAGGCGCGGATCCGGGCGTGGATCTCAGGGAGGTCGCGGGCGCCGGCGAGCTGGACGCAGGCGTCGTCGGAACCGAGGCGGACGTGGTTGTGGGCGTCGACGAAGCCGGGCAGGACGAGCCTGCCGCCCGCGTCGACGACCCGGGTGCCGGGTCCGGCCCAGGCTCCGGCCGCGGCATCGGCGTCGGATCCGATCCAGACGATCCGTCCGCCACGGACGGCGAGCGCCTCGGCCTCGGGCAGGGCCGGGTCGACGGTGTGGATGCGGGCATGGGTGAGGAGGAGGTCGGCGGGGTGGTTCATGCGGGTCTTTCTCCTGGTGGAGGGGATGTCAGGCGGAGGCGGGGCGGACGGCGCGGCGGGCGAGGGGGACGTACACGGCGGCGGAGACGACGGCGCCGAGGAGGGAGAGGTCGGCGCCGCCGAGCGGGGCGACGAGCGGTCCGGTCCACAGTTCGGAGTCGCAGGTGAGGGCCGCGAAGGTCATCCCGGCGAGCAGGGCGGCGGTGCCGGCCGGGTGCCAGCCGGCCCGGTACCAGTAGGCGCCGTGCCCGTGCGCGTGCAGCGCCTCGGCGTCGTAGCGGCAGCGGCGCAGCACCATGTCGGCGAGGAAGACGCCGCCCCAGGGGGCGAACACGATGATGAGGAGGGAGAGGAAGGAGAGCAGCGAGGTGGTGAAGTCGGCGAGGAACAGGGCGCCGAGGGAACCGGCGGCGGTGACGGCGGCGCTGATCAGGATCGCGCGGGCGCGGTTCCACGGGATGCCGAGGACCTGGAGGTTCAGGCTGGAGGAGTAGAGCGTGATGATCGAGTTGGTGACCGAGCCGCCGAGGACGAGTGCGAGGAACAGCGGCTGGAACCAGCCCGGCAGCAGTCCCTCCGTACCGGCCACGGCGTCGGTCATGTCGGCCTGGGTGGCGGCGGCGACTCCGGCGATGCCGAGGGCCACCGAGGAGACCAGTCCGCCGAGGCCGCCGCTCCAGGTGAGCGCCTTGAGGCTGGTGGTGCGCGGCAGGTAGCGGGTGTAGTCGGCGGGCATCGGTACGTACGAGAAGGGGCCGGCCAGCATGACGACGAGGGCCAGGCTCCAGCCGGAGGCGCCGGGCGCGGCGGCGGGGGCGGTGGTGTCGGCGCCGGGCAGGACGAGGACGAGCAGGGCGGCGAAGCCGACGGCGAGGACGTAGGCCATCCAGCGCTCGGCCCACTGGACGGTGGCGTGGCCCCAGAGGGCGACGGCGAAGGTCAGGGCGAGGGTGACGGCGAGGGCGAGGGCGCGCGGCAGGTGGCCGCCGCGCCAGCCGAGGTCGGCGAGGAAGGCTTCGAGCGCGAGGGTGCCGACCACGGTGTTGACGATGGTGTAGCCGATGCTGACGACCCAGTTGAGCAGTCCGGCGGGCCAGTTGCCGCGGACGCCGAAGGCGGCGCGGGAGATGACGAGGGTGGCGGTGCCGGTGCGGACGCCGCTGAGTCCGGCGGCGCTGATGACGAAGAAGGAGAGCCCGCCGAGCACGACGACGAGGGTGGCCTGCCAGAAGGACAGGCCGAAGGCGACGGCGAGGGCGCCGTTGATGACGTAGGTGAAGGTCAGGTTCGAGCCGAACCACAGCCAGAAGAGGTCCTTGGCGCCGCCGTGGCGTTCGGCGTCGGGGATGGGGTCGATGCCGTGGCCCTCGACCTGGAAGACCTCGTCGCGGCCCACCGGGCCGGCGGCGTCCGCTCTGCCCGCCGGGCCGGCTGGGCCGGCCGCGTCGGGCGTCGTCTCGTGTCCGGGCATACCGCGCCCCTCTCATTCCTTGAACGACGTTCTAATTTCTTGAACGGCATTCAAGATGTGGGAGAGGTTCCGGCCGCGTCAAGACCCCGGCGGGAAGCGGTTAGGGTCGTGCCCGTACGGCAGTGGGCGACCAGGAAGGGCACGGCACCGGTGGCAGCGGCAGCGCGGGCGGGACGGCGGCGGGACGGGAGCATCACGCGCGAGCGGATGCTCGAGGAGGCCATGAACGCCATCGCCGAGGACGGCCTGGCCGCACTGACCATGTCGGCCCTCGCCGACCGGCTCGGCACCAGCGGCGGCCACATCCTCTACTACTTCGGCAGCAAGGACCTGCTCCTGCTCGCCGCCCTGCGCTGGAGCGAGGCCGCCCTCGCCGAGGAGCGCCGCGCCCTCCTCGCCCGCCGCCTCACCGCGCCCCGCCGCCTCGACCTCTTCCTCGAGCTCTACCTCCCACGCGGCCCCCGCGACCCGCGCTGGACGCTCTGGATCGAACTCTGGGCCCGCATCCCGGCCAACGAGGAACTCCGCACCGCCCAGCGCGAACTCGACCGCGGCTGGCACGAGGACCTGGAGCTGCTCCTCGCCAAGGGCGTCACCCAGGGCCGCTTCGCCGCCATGGACGTCACCGCCCGCGCCTCCGAACTCCTCGCGCTCCTCGACGGGTTGAGCACCCGCGTCGTCCTGGGCGAGGACCCGGGCCGGGACCCGCGGCCCGCACTGGAGGCGGCGCGGGCGGCGGCGGAACTGCTGGTGCCGCGCGTCGACGCCGGCTAGTCCGGCTGGACCGGTTCGCTGGGGGCCGGGTCGGGCAGGGGCTCCCAGGGCTGCGGCTGCACCGGCGTGAACGGCCAGTCGGCGGCCTCGGGGTGACGGCTCATCTGTTCCGCGTGCCAGAGGATCTGCTCGGTGTGAAGGGCAGGGCGCGAGAGCCGGGCCAGCGGCGCGTGCCGGGAGGCGATCTCGTCGGCGAGCAGCAGCGCCGCCCCGGCGTCCGAGCCGGGGTCTCCGGGGTGGGCGTGCGGGACTCCGTACCACTTGGCGACGGAGCGGAGGGAACGGCTGCCGGGGCGGTAGCGGTCCGCGTGACGGTCGAGGACGAGGGGGTCGCAGATCGGGGCGACGCCGCCGGGGAGGCGGGTGGTGAGCGGGGCGAGGTCGTGGCGGAGGAGCTCGGCGTGGAGGGTGGAGAGGACGTGGGGGGCGTACCAGACGACGAGGAGCTGATGGGCGGCGAGGTGGGCGGCGACGAGGGTGGCGAGTTCGTCGAGGGCGGCGGTGGGATCCTGGGTGTCGGATCCCATGTCCGAACTCCTGGATCCAATATCCGGGATGCCGGATCCAGAATCCTGGAGGCTGGATCCAGGGTCCTGGAGGTTGGATCCGAGACCGTGGAGGTTGGATCCAGGATCCTGGACGTCGGATCCGAGACCCTGGACATCGGATCCGATATCCAGGACCCAATCGCGAACCGTGCCGTCGCTGCCGCGCAGCGCCGCGGATCGGATCCGGTCGACGGCCGGACGATGGCCGGTGGATCCGATGTCCAGCGACAGCAACGGCCGCCGGTGCCAGCCCGGATGGTCACCGCGCGGCGGCGGACCCGGCTCCGGGGCGTGATGCGGGTGGTAGACCTCCCATCCCTTGGGGCCGTGCCGCAGCAGACCGGTGCCCGCGGGGACCTCGCCGCCGCAGCGGGCGCAGGAGGCGTCGTACTCGTTGACGCGCTCCGGCGGGGTCACGAGGTGCCCGCTCCGTCGCGGTACGCCTCCAGGAGCCGGAGCCAGGCCTCGCTCAGGGTGGGGTAGGCGGGAACGGCGTGCCAGAGGCGGGAGATGGGGACCTCGCCGGCGACGGCGATGGTGGCGGAGTGGAGGAGTTCGCCGATGCCGGAGCCGACGAAGGTGGCGCCGAGGACGGTCTCGCGCTCCGGGTCGACGACCAGGCGGGCGTGGCCGCGGTAGCCGCTGGCGAAGAGGCCCGCGCCGGCGACCGAGGCCAGGTCGAGGTCGATGGCACGGGCAGGGCGGCCGGCGTCCCGGGCGGCGGCGAGGGTGAGTCCGACGGAGGCGGCTTCGGGGTCGGTGAAGACGACCTGGGGCACGGCTGCGTGGTCGGCGGTCGCGCTGTACGGCCCCCAGGGGGCCGGGTTCGCCTCTCCCTTGGCGCGGGCGGCGATGGCGGCTCCGGCGATCCGGGCCTGGTACTTGCCCTGGTGGGTCAGCAGCGCGCGGTGGTTGACGTCGCCGACGGCGTAGAGCCAGTCGGATCCGGCCACCCGCATGCTGTCGTCGACATCGAGCCAGGAGCCGGGCTCCAGGCCGACCGTGTCGAGGCCGACGTCCTCGGTGCGCGGCCTGCGGCCGGTCGCGAACAGCACCTCGTCGCCCTCGACGTGGTCGCCGTCCGCCAGGACGACGGTGACCGGACCGGTGCCGCCGTCCCGTACCAGCGCGGTGACGGAGACACCCGTGCGGACCTCGCCGCCGCGTTCGGTGAGGGCGGCGGCGACGTGCTCGCCGGCGAACGGCTCCATCCGGGACAGCAGTCCCCCGCCCCGTACGAGCACGGTGACGTGGGAGCCCAGTGCCTGCCAGGCCGTCGCCATCTCGGCCGCCACCACTCCCCCGCCGACGACGACGAGCCGGTCCGGCACCTGGCTGGAACTGGTCGCCTCGCGACTCGTCCAGGGCCGGGCGCCGGTCAGCCCGGGCAGCTCGGGCAGCACCGCGCGACTGCCGGTGCAGACGGCGACGGCGTGCCGCGCGGTCAGCGCGTAGTGGTCGCCTTCGGGCGCCTGCACGGTGACCCGGCGGGGGCCGTCCAGCCGCCCGTGGCCGCGGTAGAGGTCGGCGCCGGTCGACCGCACCCAGTCGACCTGCCCGTCGTCCTGCCAGTTCCCGACGACGGAGTCGCGGTGGGCGAAGACCTCGTGGGCGTCGAGCGGTCCGAAGGCGTGGCCGCGCAGACCGGGCACCTTGCGGGCCTCGGAGCGGGCGATGGCGGGCCGCAGCAGCGCCTTGCTGGGCATGCAGGCCCAGTACGAGCACTCGCCGCCGAGCAGTTCGGCCTCCACCACCGCGCAGCTGAGCCCGGCCGCCCGGACCCGGTCCACCACGTTCTCCCCGACCGGTCCCGCGCCCAGGACCACTACGTCGTACTCGAGTGTCATGGGTTCCAGTCTGGGGGCGGCGGCGTGGAATAGCGCGGCTCGATACGCCGTTGTGCGTGGCGGGTCCCGAGGGGACCGTGAGGAAACCGCCAGGAGACCGCCCCGGAGAGGCAGGAAGCATGAGCACCGTAGAGCTCACCAAGGACAACTTCGACCAGATCGTCAGCGACAACGACTTCGTTCTGATCGACTTCTGGGCTTCCTGGTGCGGTCCGTGCCGTCAGTTCGGTCCTGTCTTCGAGGCCGCGTCCGAGCGCCACGAGGACCTGGTCTTCGCCAAGGTGGACACCGAGGCGCAGCAGGAGCTGGCGGCGGCGTTCGAGATCCGCTCGATCCCGACCCTGATGATCGTCCGTGACAAGGTCGCGATCTTCGCCCAGCCGGGCGCCCTGCCCGAGGCGGCCCTCGAGGACGTCATCGGCCAGGCCCGTCAGCTGGACATGGACGAGGTGCGCAAGTCGATCGCCGAGGCGCAGCAGCAGTAACGGGTGCGCTGGGCGGGATCGGAGGCGAGGGCCGCGGTCTGACGAAGAGAGGGTTCCGGGTGTGTCCGGAACCCTCTTTCGCGTACGCGGGGTGTCAGCGCTCCAGGACCAGCGCGAGCCCCTGGCCCACGCCGATGCACAGCGCGGCGAGGCCCGTGCCGGAGCCCGCGGCCGCGAGCTGGTGGGCGACCGCGCCGGCGAGGCGGGCGCCGGAGGCGCCGAGGGGGTGGCCGATGGCGATGGCGCCGCCGCGCGGGTTGACCACGGCGGGGTCCAGTTCCGGCCACTCGGCGAGACAGCCGAGGGACTGCGCGGCGAAGGCCTCGTTCAGCTCGAAGGTGGTCAGGTCGGCGAAGCCGCGGCCGGCCTTGGCCAGCGCCCGGCGCACGGCCTCCACCGGGCCGAGTCCGAAGAGCTGCGGCTCGATGCCGGTGACGGCCGACGCGCGGATCCGGGCGAGCGGCTCGCGCCCGGTCTCGCGCAGGCCCGCCTCGTCGACGAGCAGGAGGGCCGCGGCGCCGTCGTTGAGCGGGGAGGCGTTGCCGGCCGTGACGGTGCCTCCGTCACGGCGGAAGGAGGGCTTCAGCTTGGCCAGGGCCGCCATGGAGGTGCTGTCGCGGATGCACTCGTCCCGTGCCAGGTCGACGCCCTCGTAGGGGACGACCTCACCGTCGTACAGCCCCTTGGCCCATGCCTCGGCGGCCTTCTGGTGGCTCGCGAGGGCGAAGGCGTCCTGCTGCTCGCGGCTGATGGCGTGCTTGTCGGCGATCAGTTCCGCGCCCTCGCCGAGGGCGACGGTCCACTCGGCGGGCATCCGCGGGTTGGTCATCCGCCACCCGAGGGTGGTGGAGTGCAGCTGCTGGTGTCCGGCTGGGAAGGCGCGCTCGGGCTTCTGCAGCACCCAGGGGGCGCGGGACATCGACTCGACGCCGCCCGCGATGGCCACGGAGGCGTCGCCGACGGCGACGGCGCGGGCGGCCTGGATGACGGCCTCCAGGCCGGAGCCGCAGAGCCGGTTGACGGTGACGCCGGGGACGGAGACGGGCAGCCCGGCGAGCAGCACGGCCATGCGGGCCACGTCGCGGTTGTCCTCGCCGGCGCCGTTGGCGTCGCCGAAGAAGACGTCGTCGACGCGGGCCGGGTCGAGGGCGGGGCTGCGGTCGACGAGCGCGCGGACGACGTGCGCGGCCAGGTCGTCGGGGCGGACGGAGGAGAGCGCGCCACCGAACTTTCCGATCGGGGTGCGGACGGCGTCGACGATGTAGACGTCGCGGATGCTCATCGGTTCTCTCCCACGTGACCTGCGCCTTGGACGGACGGTTCGGGAGCGCCGTTCGCCTGGTGAAACAATCTTCGCTCCCGTCGCGCCCGAGTCTCCGCCCGACCGTCCGTTCTGTCAACGCCCCTTCGGGCCGCCGCGAGCGGTTTCCGGCCCTCGGATCAGCGCGGTCAGGCCGTAGTCGAGTTCCCGGCCGTCGACGAGCAGCTTCTCCACGGTCCGCGTCTCGGGATCGATCTCCGCGACGAGGCCGTGCCCCTCGTAGATCGGATAGCCGGACTCGCCGACGCGTCCGCTCGACTCGACGACCGCCGAGCGGACGGCGCTGTTCTCCACGGAGTCCCCGCCCCGGTCCTCCACGTGCTCGGGCACCAGCAGGATCTCGAAGCGCTGCGGGCGCCCGCCCTTCGGCTGCGGCCTCTTGGCGTGTGTGCTCATGGACCGACGCTAAGCCGGTGGAGCCGTCGGCGCTCAGCTGGACTCGCGGTGCACCACCTGCGAGTCGAGCAGCTCGTGCCGCTCGGGAGCCGCATCGGGGTCGCGGACCGCGCGGTCGACCAGCTCGGCGAGCTCCCGCACCCCGACCATGTCGACGTGCACCGTGCTGAGCCGGGGCCGCAGCAGCCGGCCGAGCACCAGGTCGTCCGCGCCGACCACGGCGGTCTCCCCGGGGATCGCGATCCCGGCGTCCTGGAGGGCCCGCATGAGCAGCATCGCGTACTCGTCGTTGTACGCGAAGACCGCGTCCAGGCCCAGCTCGCGCCAGCGGGCGGCGAGCGCGTTCGCCGGCTCCTCCTCGTACCGCAGCGGCAGCGGTACGACGGTGGCGCCGGCCTCCTCGGCGGCGGCGCGGACGCCCTCCAGCCGCGGGACGGAGAACATCTCCAGGCCGGGCTCCTCGGGCATCACGACGCCGATGGCCCGCCGGCCGCGCTCGACGAGGTGGGCCCCGGCGACGCGGCCGACCCGGGTCTGGTCCATGACGAGGGCGTGGGTGCCCTCGATCCGCTGCGGGCCGAGCGTGATGACCGCCCTGGCACCGGCCCGCTTGAGCAGTTCGACACCGGCGGCGGTCAGCTCCACCTGACCGAGCGAGATCACCGCGACCGGGCGCAGCTCGGCCCAGGCGCGGGCCGCCTCGTCCGGGTCGAGGCCGACGCTGCCGTGCTGCACCACGGTGTAGTCGAGCCGGCGCAGGGCCCATTGGAGCTCGCTGAGGAATCGGCTGTAGAGGGGGCCGATCGGCACGTGGGCGGTGGGCAGCAGGACGGTCCGACTGTGGCCGGCGCGCAGGCTGCGGGCGGCCGCGTGCGGGACGTAGCCCAGCTCCTCGGCGGCCTCCCGGACGCGGCGGCGGGTGGGCTCGCTGATCCGTACGGCCGCGGTGTTGTTCAGGACGTAACTCACGGTGGCCCTGGAGACCCCCGCGAGTCGCGCCACATCGGCGCTGGTGGGGACGGAGCGTCCGGCGGACGCCTTGGGTGACTGGCTCATCGGTTCGGCATCTTTCCAGAACGATCCGGCGCAGGGTCTGGCGGATGGCCGGAATCGAGTGCTACACAAGGTTTACACGCGTCACTGACACGTGTCACCACTCCTTGCACCCCCTCACCCCGTGCACCAGCGGCACGTGGGCCATCACCCGCACATCACCCGCACCACCCGCACCACCCCCTCGTTCCTTTCCGCTCCCGCCCCCGCATCGGGCGATGACTCCAGGAGGGCACCGTGGCCCTTTCCTCCCCCGGTACGTCCCCCGGCGCCGCTCCCGGCGCCGACGCCGACGCCCGCCCCGCCTCCCCCGCCGGGCCGCGGCCGACGCGCGGGCTGCTGCCGTTGCTGCTCGCCGGCAACACGGCGATGTACGCGCTCTACATCGGCGTCCCCGGCATGCTCCTCGCGCTCCAGATCGAGGACATCGCGCCGGCCGACAAGGTGGCCAACTTCGGTCTGGTCTCCGGTGTCTCCGCGATCTTCGCGACCGTCTTCAACCCGGTGGCCGGCGCGCTCTCCGACCGCTCGGGGCGCCGCAACCCGTGGATCCTCGCGGGCGGCCTGCTCGCCCTGCCGATGATGCTGCTGCTCGGCAGCGTGCACTCGATCCTGCTGGTGATGATCGCCTGGTGTCTCGGCCAGGCCGTCATGAACGTCTACCAGGCGGCCCTCACCTCCGTGGTGCCCGACCGCGTGCCGCTCACCTCGCGCGGCAAGGCGTCCGCCGCCGTGGGCCTCGGCCTGCCGATCGGCTCGACCATCGGCGCGCTCGTCGGCGCGGCCTTCTCCGAGCACTACCGCACCGGCTACCTCGTCTTCGGCGCGATCGTCGCCGCGACCGCCGTCCTGTTCACCTCCTGCGCCCGCGAGGAGCGGATGCCGGGCAAGGCGCCGATGCCGGTGAAGGCGCAGCTCGCGGCCTTCGGCAGCGCGTTGAAGGCCCATGACTTCCGCTGGGCGTTCATCGGCCGCGCGCTGCTGATCCTGGGCTACTTCGCGGTGGCCGGCTTCCAGCTCTACATCCTCAAGGACCACACCGACCTGCCCGCCGGGATGTCCGCCGAGGCGGCGGTGGCCGTACTGACGCCGCTCAACTCGGTGGCGATGGTCGTCTCCACGGTGCTCGGCGGCTGGCTCTCCGACCGCTTCGACCGGCGCAAGCTGTTCGTCGGCGCCTCGGCCGCACTCGCCGCCGTCGCCCTCGTCATCCCGGCCGTCTCGACGAGCTGGGCCGCGATGCTCGCCTTCTCCGTCGTCAACGGCCTCGGTTTCGGCTGCTACATGGCGGTGGACACGGCCCTGGTGACGATGGTGCTGCCGAAGGCCGAGGACGCCGCCCGTGACATGGGCGTGCTGAACGTCGCCAACGCCGGCCCGCAGATCGTGGCGCCGTTCGTCGCCTCGCTGATCGTCTCGCTCAGCGGCGGCTACACGGCGTTGTTCCTCGTCGCCGCCGTGCTCTCGGTGCTCGGCGCGCTCGCGGTGCGCCCGATCCGCGGCGTGCGCTGACCGATCCGCGGCGTTCGCTGACCGGTCCGCCCCGTGCGCCGAGCCGGTCCACGAGCCGGCGTCCGGGCCCGGAGCAGCGGGTTCTGACGTACCGTGTGGTCATGGACGACGCTTCGATGGTGGGCCTGCTCGGCCGGGTGACCGGCACCGTCGGACCCGGCCTCGTGGGCGAGGTCATCGTCCGGATCCGCGGCGGCGCCGAGCACTTCCTCGCCTATCCGGCCTCGGGCGGCGACCGGATCGAGGTCGGCACGGTCGTCATGGTCATGGAACATCTCCCTCCGCGCACCGTGTATGTCACAGCCGCATACGACAGTTGACCGATCCATTGATCGCGGGGCGCCCCGGGCGCACACTCCCTTCACCGGAACCGCACGGGTCCGGTGAAGGGGGACCTTGCCCATGAGCCTCGGGATCCTGGCGGGCGCCGTCGCAGGCGCCGTCGTTGTTCTGATCGCTCTTTTCAAACTGATGTGGCGCGTCGCCGAGCCCAACGAGGCGCTGGTCATCTCGGGTTCGAACCACAAGACGGAGGGCCTCGGCGAAGGCATGGGCTTCCGGATCGTCACCGGACGGGGCACGCTCGTGATCCCCGGCGTCCAGGCGGTGCGGAAGCTTTCGCTCGACCTCAACGAGACCCAGCTGTCCGTGGAGTGCGTCACGCACCAGGGCATTCCGCTGAAGGTGCGGGGTGTCGTGATCTTCAAGGTGGGCGACGACTTCGTGTCGATCGCCAACGCCGCCCGCCGCTTCCTCGATCAGCAGAAGCTGATGTCGGAGCGGGTGCACATCGTCTTCGCCGGCCACCTCCGCGCCATCGTCGGCGGGTTGACGGTGGAGGACATGATCCGTGACCGGGAGAAGCTGACCGGGCAGGCCCGTTCGGCCTGTGGCACGGAGATGGAGAAGCTGGGTCTGATCGTGGACTCGCTGCAGATCCACGAGATCGAGGACCCCACCGGCTACATCAAGAACCTGGCCGCGCCGCACGCGGCGGCCGTCCAGCGCGATGCCCGCATCGCGCAGGCGGAGGCGAACCGGCGGGCGACCGAGGCGGAGCAGCAGGCCGCGGCGCGCATGTCGGAGGCGACCAGGGACAGCGAGATCCTCCAGGCCGGCTACCAGGCCGAGCGGGACCGGGCGGCGGCGAAGGCCCGGCAGGCGGGCCCGCTCGCCGACGCGTCGGCCCGGCAGGAGGTCGTGGTCGAGGAGACCCGGGTCGCCGAGCTGGAGGCCCACCGCAGGGAGCAGCAGCTCCAGGCGGACGTCCGCAAGCCGGCCGACGCCCGCGCCTACGAGAAGCGGACGCTGGCGGCGGCCGAGCGCGACGCCCGCATCCTGGCGGCCGAGGCCGAGGCCAAGCAGACCGAACTGGCGAGCGCGGCGACCGCGACGGCCACCCGGGTGACGGGTGAGGCGGAGGCGGCCGCGGCTCACGCCAAGGGTCTCGCGATCGCGGAGGCGACGCGGGCGAAGGGACTCGCCGAGGCCGACGCGATCAAGGCGCGGGCCGCGGCCCTCGCCGAGAACCAGGAGGCCGTGGTCGCACAGCAGCTCGCCGAGAAGTGGCCGGAGATCGTCGAGGCCGGCGCGTCGGCGTTCGGCAACGTCGACCAGATGGTGCTGCTCAACGGCGCCGACGGAATGGCGGAGATGTTCGCCAAGGCACTCACCATGGGCGGTGCGGGGCTCGGCGTGGCCCGTCAGCTGCTCGGCAACATCAAGCCGGACGCGAGCGCGGCCGCCGCCGCGGCGGTGCCCGCGCCCCGTACGGAGGAGATCACGGTCGGCGACGACACGTCACCGGGCGCGTGACCGGGTGAGCGCAGGGGCCCGGCGCGGAACATCGCGCCGGGCCCCTGCGCGTACGGCGAGATCGTACGGCGTGGTCGTACGACGTCCCCGTACGGCGTCCTCGTACGGTCAGCAGTTCTCGTCCTTCTTCACCGCGCCGAGGACGATCGTCTTCCCGGACTCGATCCGGGCTCCGGGCGCGGGATCCTGGGTGCAGATCTTCCAGTCGGTGGCGTTCATGGGGACCTCCCGCCCCTGGCCGGAGACGTCCTCGACCTGCATGGTCGCGGTCAGCTGACCCATCGCGCTCTCGACGCTGCCGCCCCTGAGGTCGGCCATGAACTCGCCGTCGCCCTGCGCCATGTTCGCGGGAGCGGTCGGCGCCGAAGTGGCCGGTTCCGGTGTCGCGTCGGCGTCGGACTTCGAGGCGGCGCAGGCGGTGAGTCCGGCGAGCAGGGCGGCGGACAGGACGGCGACGCCGGCCGTGCGACGGATGGTTCGCATGTTCCCCCCAGGGACGAGCGTGAACGGAGGTACATCATTCACACCTCGCCCCTTCGGCGGTCAACCACCCCTGCTCCGTGACTCAGTTGTGCCCGAACTTCCGTTCCCTGCGGTGCGACGGTACGTCCAGGGTCGGGCGCGGTGCCTCGGACCTGGCGGGCTCGTGCGAGGTCTCCTTGGCGGCGGCGGCCGTCCGGTGTTCATGGCCGCCGGTACGGGCGCCCTTGTTGACCCGGGTCTGTTTCTTGCCCACGATCGTGCCTCCCGTTCCTGGCTGGATCTCGTTCCAGACTCGCACGGGGGTACGAAAGCCGCATGTCAGCCGGGCTGGCCCAGGACGCGCCGGAAGGCCCCGAGGGTGGCCCGGTCGCGAGTCCGGTCGAGGACGCCGAAGACGATCTCGTCGAAGTGGCGGGCGAACCGCCCGTCACCGGTGAGCAGCGCCCTGAAGACGCCCGCGACGACGGCCGGGTCGTTGCCGAAGACCCCGCAGCCCCAGGCGCCGAGCACGAGCCGGCGGTAGCCGTGCGCGGCGGCGGTCTCCAGGACCCGTTCGGCGCGGGCGGCGAGGGCGGCCGGGACGCGGTCGGCGAGCTCGGGGGTGCGGCGTCGGATCACCCCGGCGTTGGGGGCGGGCGAGGTGAGGAAGCCGGTGGTGAAGGGTTCGTCGAGCAGGCGCCCGCCGTCGTCGCGGAAGACGGGCACGCCGGGCGAGTGGATGACCCGATCGGTGTAGAAGGGGGCTCTTTCGGCGCGGTGGTGCTCGTAGTACTCGGGCGCACGCAGCAGCGTGGCGTACAGGGCGGAGCAGCGGCACAGGGCCTCCTCCTGCGCCTGGGCACCGTTGAGGTAGCCGCCACCGGGGTTGCGGGCGGAGGCGAAGTTGAGGACGGCGACCGGGGCGCCGGGGTTCTCCCGGGTCATCCGGCGGGCGGCGGCGAGGCTGCTCTCGCCGGTGACCTGGAGGGTGGTCGTGCGGTCGGTGTCGGGCGTGACGGCGACCGGTCCGGGGCCGTGCAGTGCGGTTCCGGCCAGGGCGGCGGCCAGCTGTCCGGCGAGGTCGACGGTCCGGCCGTCCGGTGCGGTGTAGCGGCCCGCCGCCACGATCTCCTCGGTCTCGCGGGCGAGGGCCCGCAGTCGTGCGCTCATGTGCCAGAAGCATGATCGACCCGGGTGGTCGGCGACAAAGGGTTTTCAGGCCGAGGCGCGAGGGGCGCTCTTGCACGCCCGGGAGTCGTGGCTTTAGGTGGAATCAGCGCTTTCCCAGGAGGTGAAGCGATGACGACACCGTCGTCGGGCGGCATACCCCGGGGCGGTCCTCCGCTGTCCGAGAGCGAGGCCGAGGCCCTGTTGCGGGGCATCTGTTTCAAGACGGGGCCGCCGCGCACGGTCGGGGCCGAGCTGGAGTGGCTCGTCCATGAACTGCGTGATCCCCGTCTTCCCGTTCCGCCGGGCCGGCTGGCCGCGGCGATCGACACCGTACGGGCGCTGCCGCTGGTGGCGGCGCTCACCTTCGAACCCGGCGGGCAGCTGGAGCTCAGCTCGCGGCCCGCCGCCTCCCTGATGGAGTGCCTGGACTCGCTCGCCGCCGATCTGCGGGCGGTGCGGGAGGCGCTCGCTCGTCTCGGACTCGGCCTGAGCGGTTACGGGGTCGACCCGTGGCACGCGCCCCGCGCGCGGGTGCTGCACGAGCCGCGCTACGACGCCATGGAGACCGTCCTCGGCCGGACGGGTCCGGCCGGGCGGGCCATGATGTGCGAGTCGGCGTCCGTGCAGGTCTGCCTCGACGCCGGGCTCGACGACTCCGGGCCGCTGGGCTACCGGCGGCGCTGGCGGCTCGCGCATCTGCTGGGCGCGGTGCTGGTGGCGGCGTTCGCCAACTCTCCGGTGCACGGCGGCCGGCGGACCGGCTGGCGGTCGACCCGGCAGGCGCTGTGGACGGAGCTCGATCCGTCGCGGGCGCTGGCCCCGTCGGCGGACGGCGAGCCGCGCGCCGAGTGGGCGGCGCACGTCCTGGACACGCCGGTGATGTGCGTACGGACCGAGAGCGGGCCGTGGGCGGTGCCGGAGGGGCTGACCTTCCGGGAGTGGCTGCGCACGGGCGCGCCGCGCCGCGCCGACGCGGACGACCTGCGTTATCACCTGACGACCCTCTTCCCGCCGGTGCGACCGCGCGGGCACATGGAGCTGCGCATGATCGACGCACAGTCCGGCCGGGACGGCTGGATGGTGCCGGTGGCCGTGACCACGGCGCTCTTCGAGGATCCGGTGGCCGCCGAGGCGGCCGAGCGGGCGGTGGCGCCGCTGGTGGCGCTCGCCGGGTCCGGTCCGGCGCCGCGCAATCCGCTGTGGCGGGCGGCTGCCCGGGACGGCCTCACGGATCCGGGGCTGCGCACCGCCGCGCGTTCGGTGTTCGCCGCCGCCCTGGAGGCGCTGCCCCGGATCGGGGCGACCGCCGAGGTGACGGGCGCGGTGGCCGCGTTCCGCGAACGATACGTACTGCGGGGCGCGTGCCCGGCCGACGAGCTGCAGGAGGTGGCGTCATGACCGCGCCGGCCGAACGGGATCCGAAGCAGCGGGCGGTGGTGGCGCTGACCAGGGCGCGGGAGCGGACGGCGCTGCTCACCTCGTGCGTGGACGACGGTGAACTGATCGCCCAGCACTCGCCGTTGATGTCGCCGCTGGTGTGGGACCTGGCGCACATCGGCAACCAGGAGGAGCAGTGGCTGTGGCGCGCGGTCGGCGGGCGGGAGGCGCTGCGGCCCGAGATCGACCCGCTGTACGACGCCTTCCAGCACCCGCGCGCGGCGCGCCCGTCGCTGCCGCTGCTCGCGCCGGGCGAGGCGAGGGCGTACGCGGCGGACGTACGCGGCCGGATCCTGGACGTGCTCGACGGCGCCCGGTTCGACGGGGCCGGGCCGCTGGTCGAGGCGGCGTTCGCCTTCGGGATGATCGCGCAGCACGAACAGCAGCACGACGAGACGATGCTGATTACCCATCAGCTGCGGAAGGGGCCCGCGGCCCTGTCCGCCCCTCCCCCGCCGGTGAAGGAGTCCGGCGGGCCGCTGGAGCGTGAGGTCCTGGTGCCGGGCGGCCCGTTCACGATGGGGACGTCCGACGAGCCGTGGGCGCTCGACAACGAGCGCCCCGCGCACACCCGGATCGTCCCGTCGTTCTTCATCGACACCGTGCCCGTCACCAACGGCTCCTATCTGGCCTTCATGGCCGACGGCGGCTACCGCGACGAGCGGTGGTGGCAGCCGGAGGGCTGGGCGCAGATCCGTGAACACGCCATCGAGGCACCGCTGTTCTGGCGGCACGAGGGCGGGCAGTGGCTGCGTCGCCGGTTCGGGGTGACCGAGCCGGTGGCCGAGGACGAGCCGGTGCTGCACGTGAGCTGGTACGAGGCGGACGCCTACGCGCGCTGGGCGGGGCGCAGACTGCCCACCGAGGCCGAGTGGGAGAAGGCCGCCCGGTACGACCCGGCGACCGGCCGCTCGCGCCGCTATCCGTGGGGCGACGCCGACCCCGAGCCCGTACACGCCAATCTCGGGCAGCGGCACCTGGGGCCTTCGGCCGCCGGGAGCTATCCCGAGGGCGCGTCCCCGCTCGGGGTGCGGCAGCTGATCGGTGACGTGTGGGAGTGGACGGCGAGCGACTTCCTGCCGTATCCGGGCTTCCGGGCCTTCCCGTACAAGGAGTACTCGGAGGTCTTCTTCGGGCCCGCCCACAAGGTGCTGCGGGGCGGCTCGTTCGCCGTCGACCCGGTGGCCTGCCGGGGCACCTTCCGCAACTGGGACCTTCCGGTGCGGCGGCAGATCTTCTCCGGCTTCCGCACCGCCCGGAACGCGGAGCCCGCCTGATGTGCCGTCACCTGGCCTTTCTGGGACACCCGTTGCCGCTCGGCGAACTGCTGCTTCGTCCCCCGCACTCCCTGGAGCGGCAGTCCTGGGAGCCGAAGACGCAGCGCAGCGGCGTCGTCAACGCGGACGGTTTCGGCGTCGGCTGGTACGCGGAGGGCGATCCGGTGCCCGCCCGCTACCGGCGGGCCACGCCGATCTGGGGCGACCCGGGCTTCGCCGATCTGGCCCGGGTGGTGCGGACCGGGGCGCTGCTCGCCGCCGTGCGCGGGGCCACCGTGGCGGGGCCGGACGGGGAGGCCGCCGCGGCGCCGTTCGCGTCCGACCGGTGGCTGTTCAGCCACAACGGGGCCGTTCCGGGCTGGCCGGACGTGCTGGCGCCGGTGGCCGCGACCCTGCCGGCCCCGGCACTGCTCGCCCTGGAGGCGCGGACGGACTCGGCGCTGGTCTGGGCGCTGGCGCTGCACCGGCTGCGGGCCGGGGAGCCGCCCGGGCGGGCGCTCGCCGGCACCGTACGGGAGGTGGCGGAGGCCGCCCCCGGTGCCCGGCTCAATCTGCTGCTGACCGACGGGGCGACGATCGCGGCGACGACGTGGGGGGATTCGCTCTGCTACCTCACCGGGCCCGACCGGACGGTCGTGGCCTCCGAACCGTACGACGACGATCCGCGCTGGACGGCGGTGCCGGACCGCACGGTCCTCACCGCCGCCCGCACCGGCGTCGTCCTCAGCCCCATCGAGGAGCCCTCCCCGTGAGCCCCTTCCAGCTGACCCGCACCCTCCCCGAGGACGCCACGGACGCCGCGCTGCGCGCCGACGTCCTCCACGGCCTGACCCGCACTCCCAAGGAGCTGCCGCCCAAGTGGTTCTACGACGCGCACGGCAGCGACCTGTTCGAGGAGATCACCCGGCTGCCCGAGTACTACCCGACGCGCGCCGAGCGCGAGATCCTGATCGCCCGCTCCCCGGAGATCGCCGCGGCGAGCGGGGCGCGGACCCTGGTGGAGCTGGGCTCCGGGTCCTCCGAGAAGACCCGGTACCTGATCGACGCGCTGCTGCCGGGGCTGGTCGCGTACGTACCGGTGGACGTGAGCGAGGCGGCGCTGAAGGGCGCGGGCGCGGCGCTGCTCGCGGAGCTGCCGGAGCTGGCCGTGCACGCCCTGGTGGCCGACTTCACCCATGGCCTCGACCTGCCCGCGACGCCGGGGCCGCGGATCGTGGCGTTCCTGGGCGGCACGATCGGCAATCTGCTGCCGGACGAGCGGCGCGAGTTCCTGCGGGCGGTGCGGGGGATGCTGACGCCCGGTGACGCGCTGCTGCTCGGCACGGACCTGGTGAAGGACGAGGCGACGCTGGTCGCGGCCTACGACGACGCGGCCGGGGTGACGGCGGCGTTCAACAAGAACGTGCTCGCCGTCATCGACCGGGAGCTCGGGGCGGACGCCCGCCCGGAGGACTTCGACCATGTGGCGCTCTGGGACCGGGAACGGGAGTGGATCGAGATGCGGCTGAGGGCGCGGCACGCGCTCGTGGTGAAGATCCCGGAGCTCGATCTGGTGGTGCCGTTCGAGGCGGGTGAGGAGCTGCGGACGGAGATCTCGGCGAAGTTCCGTCAGGAGGGGGTGCGGGCGGAACTGGCGGAGGCGGGACTGACGCTGTCGCGCTGGTGGACGGACGAGGCGGGGAGGTTCGCGCTCTCTCTGGCGACGGTGGGCTGAGCGGGGACGGCGGGGAGGGTGGCCCTGGAGGGCGGATCCTGGATGTCGGAGATCGGATCCCGCATGTTGGAGATCGGATCCTGGATGGGGTAGATCGGATCCAGGGCGACGGCGCTGTGGGCGGCGCGGGCGAGGACACGTCGGACCGGATATCGGCTATGGGATCCCGGATATCGGCTGCTCGATGCCGGATGTTGGGTGCTGGATATCGGATCCAATATCCGTATCTCCGCGACCAGCCTCCGCGCCGTCGCGATCCGCCACAGCGAGGCCCCCAGCGTGTCGTCCCCCACGTACGCGGCGGCTCCCACGGGCGTGTAATCGATCCGTACGGGCTGGATATCGGACCCGGTATCCACCGCGGCCTGGAACGCGGCCGCCCGGAACACCCCCCGCGCCCGTCCGCACCAGGTCGAGCCCTCCGGGAAGACGATCACCCGGCCGCCGCCGGCGAGGACACAGGCCATCGCGCCGACGGTGCCGGGCAGGCTCCTGAGCCGGTCACGGTCGATGAACAGCGTCCCGCCGAGCGCGGCGAGCCGTCCGAGCACGGGCCAGCCGCGCACCTCGCGCTTGGCCAGCATCCGGCCCGGGAGCACGGCGGCGATCAGCGGGATGTCCAGCCAGGAGATGTGGTTCGCGACGACGAGCAGCGGACCGGCATCGGGCACGGCACGGCCGGTGACCCGGATCCGGACGCCGAACGCCCCCAGCACGCTCCGGCACCAGCACCGGACGAGGAGCCGGCGCCCCGCCATGGGCAGCGGGGCCGTGAGCGGAGACAGCACCACGCCGAGCAGGACCGCGGCGAGCCCGGCGGTCAGCCGGAGCACGCCCACGGCGGCGCCGCGGGCCGCGGCCGCGGGCCCGGGGTGCGCGGCGCACCGGCCGGGCGTGCAGGGTGCCGTGGGCAGCCACGGCGACACGGCGGCGGGGGCGCTCACCGGGCCGGCGCGAGCGAGAGGAAGTGGCGCAGGTAGCGGGGGTTGGTGCGGTCCAGCGACAGCAGGACGTAGAGGTCGGCGCAGCCGAAGTCGGGGTCGTAGGCGGGCGCGCCGCACACCCAGGCGCCGAGCCGCAGGTAACCGCGCAGCAGCGGGGGCAGTTCGACGCGGCCCTGGGCGGGCGGCACGGCGGTGTCGGGGGTCCACAGCCGGTGCGGGGTGACCCAGTACTCCTCGGGGGCGAGGTGCTTGGTCCTGACGGTGTCCCAGGTGGCGGCGGCGAGGGCGCCGCCGTCGGCGAGCGGGACGGAGCAGCAGCCGGCCAGCCAGTTGTGCCCGGTGCGGGTCATGTAGCGGGCGAGACCGGCCCAGACGAGGGCGATGACGGCGCCGTTGCGGTGGGCGGGGTGCACACAGGAACGGCCGACCTCGACGAGGTCGTGGCGGATCGGGGCGAGCCGGGTGAGGTCGAACTCGCTCTCCGAGTAGAGCCGTCCGGCCACGGCGGCCCGCTCGGGCGGCAGCACCCGGTAGGTGCCGACGACCTCGCCGGTGTCCTCGCGGCGTACGAGGAGGTGGTCGCAGTAGGCGTCGAAGGCGTCGCTGTCGAGACCGGGCTCGGGGCCGTCGAGGTGGGCGCCCATCTCGCCCGCGAAGACCAGGTGGCGCAGCCGCTGGGCGGCCCGGACGTCCTCCTGGTCGCGGGCGAGGCCCACGACGTAGCGGGGCTGCGGGGCGCCGTCGGGGTGCGGGGCGCCGTCGGGGTGCGGCTGCGCCGGTACGGCGGCGAGGGGTCCGTCCACGGGTACGGCGACGGGCTGGGCGAGGGGTACGGCGGCCATGTCGGGCTCCTCCGGCGGTACGGAAGGGACGGTCGGGGCCGGGCCGTGCGAGCGGTGGCCCGGCCCCTCGTTTCTTCCGCTGCCGGCTGGATTCGACGTGACCGTCCGGGGGCCGGTTGGTGTGGAGGCGCTGAATGGTGGGCGGAGCGGTCCGGGCCGGCCCCGGTCCTCGGGGCGCGCCCTACTCGGCCAGGCTGTCGGTGATCTTGTCGGAGGCCTTCTCGGCGGCTTTCTCCGGGTCGTCGCCCATGAGGACCGAGGTCATGTAGGGCTTGATGGGGTTGTCGGCCTCGACGTCGGCCCACTGGGGCGAGTTGGGAGTGGCGCGGCCGCGGGCGGCGGCGACGGCCATGGTGGCGGTGGCCTCCTGGCCGGCGACGACGGAGGCGAGGGTCGTCTTGTTGGGGACGTAGTTCATGGCGCGGGCGAGTTCGCCCTGCCACTTCTCGCCGGCAAGGGCCTTGACGACGTCGATGGCGGCGGCGCGCTCGGGGGCGTTCTCCGGGACGATCAGGTCGGATCCGCCGGTGAACACGGCGCAGGGCCGTCCGGCCTTCTTTCCGGGTATGGGGAAGTAGCCCAGCTTGTCCGCGAGGGCGGGGTTGGCCTTGGTGATGGCGGGGACCGCGCTCGGCGGCGCGATGATCTGGGCGACGTCGCCCCTGGCGAAGACCTCGGCCTGCGGCGGGTTCTGCTCGTCGGCGTCCTTCGGACCGTCGCCGAGCGACTGGAGCTCCTTGTAGAACTCCATGCCGCGCAGGGCGGCCGGAGTGTCGAGGGCTCCGGCCCACACGCCGCCCTTGTCGACGGCGAGTTCGCCGCCCTCCTCCCAGATGAAACCGGAGAGCGTGTACCAGTCCTGGCCGGCCAGGTAGATCCCCTGCTCGTCGCCCTTGTCGAGCTTCTCGGTCTCGGCGAGCCACTCGGCGCGGCTCTTCGGCGGCCTGACGCCGGCCCGCTCGAAGAGGTCCTTGTTGTAGATGACGATGCGGCTGGCCGCGTACCAGGGGATGCCGTACTGGGCGCCGTCGATGCTGCCGGGCTGGGCGAGACCGGGCAGCCAGTCCTGGCCGCCGAGGTCGCGGACGGACTCCAGGGTGAGGTCGTAGAGCTTCTCGGTGTCGGCGTACCGGGCGACCTGGGTGTTGCCGACCTCGATGACGTCCGGGCCGCCGGGGCCCTCGATGGCCTCGGTGACCTTCTTCCCGATGCCGGTCCAGTCCTGGATGGTGACCCGGAGTTCGACGCCGTCGTGCTCGGCCTCGTAGGACTCCTTGAAGCGCTTCAGGAAGTCGTCGCTGACGCTGTCCCGCATCAGCCACACGTTCACCGTCCTGGTCGGACTCCCGCCACCCGGGAGCAGCCCGCACCCGGCGAGTGCGAGGGCGGAGACGACTGCCAGGGCACAGACGAGACGGCGGTTCTTCACGTAGGTCACCTTCTGCGTAGGGGGCTGACCCGACGTGTGGGGGGACCGAACGGGAGGTTCGCGCGGGTTGGTGGCCTGGATTCTGGTCTGGACCAATAGGGATGGTCAAGTCCTCGCGGCGCGTTCCCCGGCATCGGCGCGGCGCCCGGCCGGCGGCGGACGTGTCGCGGACCTCGGGCCGGTGGGGCACGGTGGAGGGAACGCACCGAGGGCACCCCGAGAGGAGTCCGGCTCCATGTCGAACCACACCTACCGCGTCACCGAGATCGTCGGCACGTCCACCGAAGGAATCGACCAGGCCATCCGCAACGGGATCGAGCGGGCCTCACAGACCCTGAGGGGCCTCGACTGGTTCGAGGTCACGCAGATGCGCGGCCATCTCGTCGACGGGGCGATCGAGCACTACCAGGTCGGTCTCAAGGTGGGCTTCCGACTGGAGGACGGCGCCTGAGTCCCGCAACGCCTCAGGTACGCCCCTCCTTCTCCTGCGCCTCCTTCAGCGCCTCCGACTCCGCCGCCCACCGGGCGCGTACGACGGTGAACCCCGCCGCCTCCGCGGCGTCGCACACCAGCTCGTCGTCGTCCACGAGCATCCGCACCTCGCGCTCGCCCTCCAGCCGGCGCAGCACGTCCAGTTTGGTCTGCCGCGCCGGGCGGAAGTCACGCTCGCGGCGCATGTGCACCGGACCCTCCGGGAGCCCGTGGGCGGCGAGCCAGTCGAGGGTGTCGCGGCGGCAGCGCTCGGGCCGGCCGGTGAGGTAGACGACGTCGCACTCCTCCGCGGTCTCCAGGCAGAGCGCGACGCCCTGCGCGAGTGGCGGGTCCTGGGGGGCGGCGCTGAAGAAGCCGTCCCAGTCGCGCGGACGCCCTTCGAGGAAGTGCTGGCGGTGGGCGGTGGAGCTGAGGGTGTTGTCGAGGTCGAAGACGGCCACGGGCCTGCGGTGTCGGGTCACTCCCCCAGCCTAGGCAGCGCGCCGCGTCGCCGGGAATCCCCGGCGACGCGTGGTGTTGAACCCTTCGTGAGCACCATGACGACGTCCCCGCCCGTCTTCGACGGCATCCGCTTCTCCGTTCTCGACCGCTCCCGCACCCGGGAGGGCGAGGACGGCGGCCAGGCGCTGCGCGACACGGTGCTCCTGGCGCGCGAGGCGGAGGCGCTGGGCTACCACCGGTTCTGGGTGTCGGAGCACCACAGCGTGCCGGGTGTGGCCGGCTCGGCGCCCACCGTGCTCGCGGCCGCCGTGGCGGCGGCCACCACCCGGATCCGGGTCGGGACGGGCGGGGTGATGCTGCCGAACCACCAACCGATGGTGGTGGCGGAGCAGTTCGGCGTCCTGGAGTCGTTGTTCCCCGGGCGGATCGACATGGGCCTCGGACGTTCCGTCGGCTTCACCGACGGCATCCGGCGGGCGCTCGGCCGGGACAAGGAGGACGCGGACCGGTTCGCGGAGCAACTGGACGAGCTGCTGGGCTGGTTCACCGGCGAGCAGACCGCCCACCCCCAGGTCCACGCCCGCCCCGCCGAGGGCCTGCGGGTGCCGCCGTTCGTGCTCGCGACGGGTGAGGGCGCGGCGATCGCCGCGGCGGCCGGGCTGCCGCTGGTCGTCGGGGACCTGCGCGGCCGGGCCCGGCTGCGCGGGGCGGTCGACGCCTACCGGGCCGCGTTCCGGCCGTCGCAGTGGGCCGCGGAGCCGTACGTGGCGGTCGCGGGCACGGTCGCCGTGGCGGAGACGGAGGAGGCGGCGCGGCGGCTGCTGATGCCCGAGGCGTGGTCGCTGGCGTACTCGCGGACCCGGGGCGAGTTCCCGCCGCTGCTGCCGCCCGAGCGGATCGAGGCGCTCGACATGTCGGAGAAGCAGCGCGGTTTCTACGAGTCGGGGCTGCGCGGCCATGTGTACGGCACGCCGGAGCAGGTCGCCGGCGCGCTGGCGAGCGCGGTGCGGGAGACCGGCGCGCAGGAGGTCCTGGTGACGACGAGCACCCACGACCGGGGCGCGCTGCTCGACTCGTACCGCTCGCTCGCCCGGCTGGCCGGGCTGACCAGGGCAAACACGGCAAGCCGGGCCTAGAATCGGCGGATGCGCGACACCGGCACCGACCCGTTTCCCACCAGCCCCGCCGCACCCGCCGCGCCCCACGACCCGTTCGTACGGGTCCGGGGCGCGCGTGAGCACAATCTGCGGGGCGTCGACGTCGACATCCCGCGCGACGCGCTGACCGTCTTCACGGGAGTGTCGGGTTCGGGGAAGTCGTCGCTCGCCTTCGGCACGATCTACGCGGAGGCGCAGCGCCGCTACTTCGAGTCGGTGGCGCCGTACGCGCGCCGGCTCATCCACCAGGTGGGCGCGCCGCAGGTCGGGGAGATCACGGGGCTGCCGCCGGCGGTCTCGCTGGAGCAGCGGCGGGCGACGCCGAACGCGCGCTCATCCGTGGGCACGGTGACGACGCTGTCCAACTCGCTGCGGATGCTGTTCTCCCGCGCGGGCAGCTATCCGCCGGGGGCGCAGCGCCTCGATTCCGACGCCTTCTCCCCCAACACCGCCGTCGGGGCCTGTCCTTCGTGTCACGGACTGGGCCGGGTGCACGAGACGAGCGAGGAACTCCTCGTGCCCGACCCCGGGTTGTCGATCAGGGAGGGCGCGATCGCGGCCTGGCCGGGGGCCTGGCAGGGCAAGAACCTGCGGGACGTGCTGGACACGCTCGGGTACGACGTGGACCGGCCGTGGCGGGAGCTGAGGGCCGAGGACCGGGAGTGGATCCTCTTCACCGACGAGCAGCCGGTGGTGACGGTGCATCCGGTCCGGGAGGCCGGGCGCATCCAACGCCCGTACCAGGGCACGTACATGAGCGCCCGGCGCTATGTCATGCACACCTTCTCCGACTCGAAGAGCGCGACGCTGCGGGCGAAGGCCGAGCGTTTCCTCACCAGCGCCCCGTGCCCGGCGTGCGGGGGCAGCCGGCTGCGCCCGGAGGCGCTCGCGGTGACCTTCGCGGGCCGTACGATCGCCGAGCTCGCCGCCCTGCCGCTGAACGAGCTGGCACGGACCCTGGAGAACGGCTCGGGCGGGTCGGAGACCGCCCGCGTGCTCACCGCGGACCTGGTGGCGCGGATCGGTACGGTCACGGAGCTGGGTCTCGGCTATCTGAGCCTGGACCGGGCGACGCCGACGCTGTCCAACGGGGAGCTGCAGCGGCTGCGGCTCGCCACCCAGCTCCGGTCCGGCCTCTTCGGGGTGGTGTACGTGCTCGACGAGCCGTCCGCCGGGCTGCATCCGGCGGACACGGAGGCGCTGCTCGTGGTCCTGGA
This sequence comes from Streptomyces sp. NPDC004788, assembly GCF_053601115.1. Classification (NCBI taxonomy): domain Bacteria; kingdom Bacillati; phylum Actinomycetota; class Actinomycetes; order Kitasatosporales; family Streptomycetaceae; genus Streptomyces; species Streptomyces sp. NPDC004788. The sequence goes on along the minus strand of NZ_JBSGBF010000026.1, from coordinate 12,635 downwards.
ACGGCTGAAGGCGGCCGGGAACACGGTGTTCGTGGTGGAGCACCACCTGGATGTGGTGCGGCGCGCCGACTGGCTGGTCGACGTCGGGCCGCGGGCCGGTGAGCACGGCGGCCGGGTGCTGCACAGCGGCCCGCCGGAGCGGCTCGCGGAGGTCGCGGAGTCGGCGACCCGCCGGTTCCTCTTCGAGCGGGCGGCCCCCGAGGAGCGGGAGGTGCGCGAGCCGGCCGGCTGGCTGCGGTTCGGGCCGGTCACCCGGCACAATCTGCGCGGTCTGCGCGCGGCGTTCCCGCTCGGGGTGCTCACGGCGGTCACGGGTGTGTCGGGCTCGGGCAAGTCGACGCTGGTGGGCGCGTTGACCGAGGCGGCGGAGGAACAGGACTCCGTGGCACGCGTGGTGACCGTCGATCAGAAACCGATCGGCCGGACCCCGCGCTCCAACCTGGCCACGTACACGGGTCTGTTCGACGTGGTGCGCAAGCTCTTCACGGAGACGGAGCAGGCGCGGGCGCGCGGCTACAAGGCGGGGCGCTTCTCCTTCAACGTCACCGGCGGGCGCTGCGAGACCTGCCAGGGCGAGGGTTTCGTCTCCGTCGAGCTGCTGTTCCTGCCGAGCACGTACGCGCCGTGCCCGGACTGCCGGGGCGCCCGCTACAACCCGGAGACGCTCCAGGTGCGGCTGCGCGGGCTGACCATCGCGGAGGTGCTCGACCTCACCGTGGAGGCGGCGGCCGAGTTCTTCGTGGACACCCCGGCGGCGGCCCGCAGTCTGCGCACGCTGCTCGACGTGGGCCTCGGCCATCTGCGGCTCGGCCAGCCGGCGACGGAGCTGTCGGGCGGGGAGGCGCAGCGCATCAAGCTGGCCGCCGAGCTCCAGCGGCCGCGGCGGGCGCACACCCTCTACGTCCTGGACGAGCCGACGACGGGGCTGCACCCGGCGGACGTGGAGGTGCTGATGCGGCAGCTGCACGGCCTCGTCGACGCGGGCCACACGGTGGTCGTCGTCGAGCACGACATGGACGTCGTCGCGACCGCCGACCGGGTCCTCGACATGGGTCCCGGCGGCGGCGCGGAGGGCGGCCGGATCGTGGCGGAGGGCACCCCGGCGGAGGTCGCGGAGGTACGGGCCAGCCGCACCGCGCCCTACCTGGCGGCCCGGCTCGGCCGGTGACGCCGCGGCGCCCGGCGGGTGCCGCCGTCAGCCCGGCACGAGGGAGCCCTGCGGGTGGCGCCGTCAGGCCGGGCGTGGGGCCGCCCCGGCGGGTGACGTCGCCAGGCCGGCGTCGCGGCGCGCCGGCCGGTGGCGCCGTCAAGTGGGGCGTCGGGGCGAACCGGCCGGTGGCGCCGTCAGGCGGGCGTCGGGGCGAACCGGTGCAGTTCGTCGGCGCCGGGCTGGACGACGCCGTAGCTGTTCTCCGGCACCTCGTTCCAGGCACCGGGCAGGTCCCCGAGGGGTTCGGAGACGACGAGGCGGGTCTCGTCGGAGACCTCCCGCAGGAAGGCCACGTCGGGGTGGAGCCTGCGCAGCGCCTCGACCTGACTGCTGTAGTACAGCGACCGGGAGGCCTGGGCGCTGGAGTAGCGGAACGCCCAGACGCGCTCGCCGTCGGTGACGGCCAGCGTCATCTGCAGGGGGTTGTCGATGCCGTGCTCGCGGCCCACGCGCTCGACGACGCCCGCCATCCTGGCGACGGCGGCGGGCGGGTCCTGGTGGAGGCCGAAGGTGAGGGCGAGATAGAACATCACCTCGGAGTCCGTCGTGCCCTCCATGTCCGCGTACAGCCCGGGGTCGACGCCCAGGGCGAGGTCACGGCGCACGAGGGGGAACCCGGAGATGGCGCCGTTGTGCATGAACATCCAGCGGCCGTGCCGGAAGGGGTGGCAGTTCGACTGCTGGACCGCCGTCCCGGTCGACGCCCGGATGTGGGCGAAGAACAGCGGGGACCGGACGTGGTCGGCCAGCTCCCGCAGATTGCGGTTGTTCCAGGCCGGGCCGACGTCTCTCAGCAGCGCCGGGGTGTCGTTCTCCGGCGAGTACCAGCCGACGCCGAACCCGTCGCCGTTGGTGGTCTCCACGCCGAGTCTGGAGTGCAGGCTCTGGTCGATCAGCGAGTGGGCCGGCTTGTAGAGAATGGTGTCGAGCAGCACCGGTGTTCCCCAGTACGCGAGCCAGCGGCACATCCCTGATCACCTGGATCCCTGCCGGATCTCGGGGCCGGGACCCCTCCGCGGGCGGGCGTCACCGAGCTGTCCTTCCGGCCCTCCCATTCTCGGCGCCCCCGCCGGAGGGCGCCACAGCGGCACCCCCTAGGAACGCCCGGCCTTGCGCCGCGCCCGCAGCCACTCCTTGTTCATGGCCGCGATCGACGGCAGCGGGATGCCCTTGGGGCAGGCGGTGGCGCACTCGCCGGTGAGGGTGCAGCCGCCGAAGCCCTCGGCGTCCATCTGGGCGACCATGTCGAGCACGCGGGTCTCGCGCTCGGGCGCGCCCTGCGGGAGCACGCCGAGGTGGTTGACCTTGGCGGAGGTGAAGAGCATCGCCGAGCCGTTGGGGCAGGCGGCGACGCAGGCGCCGCAGCCGATGCACTCGGCGTGTTCGAAGGCGAAGTCGGCGTCGGCCTTGGGCACCGGCGTGGCGTGGGCCTCGGGGGCGGAGCCGGTGGGGACGGAGACGTAGCCGCCCGCCTGGATGATGCGGTCGAAGGCGGAGCGGTCGACGACGAGGTCCTTGACGACGGGGAAGGCGGCGGCCCGCCAGGGTTCGACGTCGATGGTGTCGCCGTCGCGGAAGGACCGCATGTGCAGCTGGCAGCTGGTGGTGCTTCCCCAAGCTTTCGACTCCGCTCGAGCAGGGGAGGCCCCATTGGGGCCGTGGGCGTCGCCGTTGATGACGAGGCTGCAGGCGCCGCAGATGCCCTCGCGGCAGTCGTGGTCGAAGGCAACGGGGTCCTCGCCGCGCAGGATCAGTTCCTCGTTGAGGGTGTCGAGCATCTCCAGGAAGGACATGTCGGAGGAGATCCCGTCCACCTCGTAGGTGGCCATGGCGCCTTCGGCGCCGGCGTTCTTCTGGCGCCAGACGCGCAGGGTGAGCCTCATGCGTAGCTCCGCTGGGTGGGGTGGACGTGTTCGAAGGTGAGGGCTTCCTTGTGGAGCACCGGCGCGCCGGACTCCCGGAACTCCCAGGCTGCGGCGTACGCGAACTCCTCGTCGCGGCGGGCGGCTTCGCCGTCCGCGGTCTGGGACTCCTCGCGGAAGTGGCCGCCGCAGGACTCCTCGCGGTGCAGCGCGTCGAGGCACATCAGCTCGGCGAGCTCCAGGTAGTCGACGATCCGGTTGGCCTTCTCCAGGGACTGGTTGAACTCCTCGCCGGTGCCGGGCACCTTGATGCGGCGCCAGAACTCCTCGCGGATCTCGGGGATGCGGCGCAGCGCCGTGCGCAGGCCCTCTTCGGTGCGGGCCATGCCGCAGAACTCCCACATGAGTTCGCCGAGTTCGCGGTGGAAGGAGTCCGGGGTGCGGTCGCCGTCGACGGCGAGCAGGAGGTGGAGCCGGTCCTCGGTCTCGGCGAGGACCTCGCGGACGGCCGGGTGGGCGTCGGTGACGGCCTCGGCGTGCGGGTGGCGGGCCAGGTAGTCGTTGATGGTGGCCGGGAGCACGAAGTAGCCGTCGGCGAGGCCCTGCATCAGGGCGGAGGCGCCGAGCCGGTTGGCTCCGTGGTCGGAGAAGTTGGCCTCGCCGATGGCGAAGAGGCCGGGGATCGTGGTCTGGAGGTCGTAGTCGACCCAGAGCCCGCCCATCGTGTAGTGCACGGCGGGGTAGATCCGCATCGGCACCTCGTACGGGTTCTCGGCGGTGATCCGCTCGTACATGTCGAAGAGGTTGCCGTACTTCTCCTCGACCTTGGCCCGGCCCATCCGCCGGATGGCGTCGGCGAAGTCGAGGTAGACGCCCTGCCCGCCGGGGCCGACGCCGCGGCCTTCGTCGCAGACGTTCTTGGCGGCGCGGGAGGCGATGTCGCGCGGGACGAGGTTGCCGAACGAGGGGTAGATGCGCTCCAGGTAGTAGTCGCGCTCGTCCTCGGGGATCTCGTTCGCCGGGCGGGTGTCGCCGACGGCCTTCGGCACCCAGATGCGTCCGTCGTTGCGCAGCGACTCGCTCATCAGGGTGAGCTTGGACTGGTGGTTCCCGGTGCGCGGGATGCAGGTGGGATGGATCTGGGTGAAGCAGGGGTTGGCGAAGAAGGCGCCGCGCCGGTGGGCCCGCCAGACGGCGGTGGCGTTGGAGTTCATCGCGTTGGTGGAGAGGTAGAAGACGTTGCCGTAGCCGCCGGTGGCGAGCACGACGGCGTCGGCGTAGTGCGTGGAGATCCGCCCGGTGACGAGGTCGCGGGCGACGATGCCGCGGGCCCGGCCGTCGACGACGATCAGGTCGAGCATCTCGGTGCGGGCGTGCAGCTCGACGTTTCCGGCGGCGATCTGCCGGGACAGCGCCTGGTAGGCGCCGAGGAGGAGCTGCTGTCCGGTCTGGCCGCGTGCGTAGAAGGTGCGGGAGACCTGGACGCCGCCGAAGGAGCGGGTGTCGAGCAGTCCGCCGTACTCGCGGGCGAAGGGCACGCCCTGGGCGACGCACTGGTCGATGATCTCGACGGAGATCTGGGCGAGCCGGTGCACGTTGGACTCGCGGGCGCGGAAGTCGCCGCCCTTGACGGTGTCGTAGAAGAGGCGGTGGATGGAGTCGCCGTCGTTGCGGTAGTTCTTGGCGGCGTTGATGCCGCCCTGGGCGGCGATGGAATGGGCGCGGCGCGGGGAGTCCTGGAAGCAGAACTGGACGACCTGGTAGCCCTGTTCGGCGAGGGTGGCGCCGGCGGAGCCGCCGGCGAGGCCGGTGCCGACGACGATGATCCGGTGGGCGCGGCGGTTGGCCGGGTTGACGAGCCTGGCCTGGAAGCGGCGGGTGTCCCAGCGTTCGGCGATGGGGCCGGCGGGGGCCTTGGTGTCGGCGATCGGCTCGCCGACCTCGTAATCGACGTGTTCGGAAAGGGTCATGTCAGCTCACCACTCCGGTCATGACGGCGACGGGTACGGAGACGAAGCCCGCGGTCAGGACGAGCGCGAGGGAGTTGGCCAGGAACTTCAGGGCGCGTTCGCGGCGCGCGTCGCCGACGCCGAGGGTCTGGGCGGCGCTCCAGAAGCCGTGCCGGACGTGGAGTCCGACGGCCAGCATGGCGACGATGTAGATCACGTCGCCGTACCAGGTGGAGAAGGTGTCCACGACGTTCTGGTAGGGCTTGCCCTCCTCGAAGCCGCCGGGGTGCACGGTGCCGGTGGTCAGGTCGAGGACGTGCCACACGATGAAGAGGCCGACGATCACGCCGCCCCAGCGCATGGTGCGGGTGGCGTAGGAGGAGCCCTTGCGACGGTGTACGTAGCGGGTGGGCCGGGCCTTGATGTCGCGCCGGCTGAGCTGGTACGCGGAGACGGCGTGCGCCACGACCGACGCGAGCAGCACGACGCGGGCGATCCACAGGCCCCAGTGGTGGTGCAGGACCGGGGCGCCCATGACGCGCAGCCAGTGGCCGTAGCCGTTGAACTCCTCGAGGCCGAAGAAGACCTTGAGGTTGCCCGCGACATGGGCGACGAGATAGGCGAGCATGATCAGGCCGCTCACGGCCATCACGGTCTTCTTGCCGATGGTCGACGCCCAGAAGCCGCGGGTGGGGGCGGCGCGGGTGAGGGCGCCGGACGGCGGCGCGGTCCGCCGGTCGGACTTGGTTGCCAGAGCCATGTCAGCGACGGTAGGGGCGGAGGACCCGAGAGGTCCAAGACATGGTTCGGCTGATCTCGATAGGCGCAGGCTATGAGCCCGGGTAGGCTGGTGCCATGCAGTTCCAGCAGCTCCTCTACTTCGTCGCCGTGGCCGAGACCCGGCACTTCACCCAGGCCGCCGAGCGGGTCCATGTCTCGCAGCCCTCGCTCTCGCAGCAGATCAAGGCCCTGGAGCAGGAGCTGGGCGCCGAGCTGTTCAGCCGGGCCCGGGGCAACATCACGCTGACCGACGCGGGCGAGGCGCTGCTGCCGCTGGCCCGCCGGATCCTCGCCGACACCGACACCGCGCGGCACGAGGTGCAGGAGCTGGTGCAGCTCAGGCGGGGCCGGGTGCGGCTCGGGGCGACGCCCAGCCTGTGCACCGGGCTGCTGCCGGACGTGCTGCGCACCTTCCACGACCTGCACCCGGGGATCCGGCTGCTCATCGAGGAGGGCGGCTCGCACGATCTCGTACGGCACCTGGCGCGCGGCGCGCTCGACCTGGCGCTCGTGGTGCTGCCGCTGCCGACGCCGTCGCCCGCGCTGACCACGGTGGAGCTGCTCACCGAGGACCTGGTGGTGGTCTCCGCGGCCTCGGCGCCGGCGCCGCGCCGGCCGGTCAGGATCGCGGATCTGCGCGACCAGCCGCTCGTGATGTTCCGGCACGGCTACGACCTGCGGGAACTGACCGTGGCGGCCTGCCGGGCGGAGGGCTTCGAGCCGTCGTTCACGGTGGAGGGCGGCGAGATGGACGCGGTGCTCGGTTTCGTACGGGCGGGGCTCGGCCTCGCGGTCGTGCCGGCCATGGTCGCGGCGCGGACGGGCCGCGACCTGCGGGTCACGGCCCTGGCCCGGCCGGGCCTGCGCCGGACGATCGCGCTGGCGCACCGCAGCGACGTGGCGCCCCCGCGGGCGGCGCGCGAGCTGCAGAAGCTGCTCATGGCCTCCCGCCGGGGCACCCCGACGGCGTAGGTCTCGCGAACCGTCTAGATCGCGTCCGCCAGGACGAGTGAGCGGATCCGGTCCGGGGCGCCCGGACGCGCGTAGTACCAGCCCTGGGCCGTGTCGCAGCCGAGGTCGCGGAGCTGCTGGGCCTGGGCGCCGGTCTCGACGCCCTCGACGGTGACGGCCAGCTCCAGGCTGTGTGCGAGCTGGACGATGCCCTCGACGATCTTGAGGTCGACCGGGTCCGCCGGGTGCTGCTGCATGCCCTGGGTGAAGGAGCGGTCCAGCTTGAGGACGCTCACCGGGAGCCGGCGCAGGTTCGCCAGGTTGGAGTAGCCGGTGCCGAAGTCGTCGAGCGCGATGTCCACGCCCATCTCGGCCAGCTGCCGCAGCGGCTTGAGCAGGTCCTCGTCCGCGCCGATCAGGGCCGACTCGGTGACCTCCAGGCAGAGCGCGCCCGGTTCGAGCCCGGCGCGCTCCAGGACGTCGACCGTCTCGGCGACCAGACCCGGGTGGTGCAGCTGGGTCGGCGACAGGTTGACGTTGATGCGCAGCGGGCCGGTGGCGGGCTGGCCGCCGGGGGCCTCGTCCTGCCAGAAGCGGGCCTGCCGCACCGCCTCCTGGAGCACCCAGCGGCCGAGCGGCACGATCAGGCCGGTGTTCTCGGCGAGCGGGATGAACCGGTCGGGCCCGAGCACCCCGTGCTGCGGGTGGCACCACCGGACGAGCGCCTCGGCGCCGTGCACGCTGCCGTCGCCGAGGTGGACCAGCGGCTGGTACTCGATGAAGAACTCGCCGCGTTCCAGCGCGGCGGGCAGCGCCGTGGTGAGCCCGTGCCGGGTGATGGCCCGCGCGTCGGCCTCGGCGTCGGCGTACTCGAAGCGGTTGCCGCCCGCCGACTTGGCCCGGTACATGGTGATGTCCGCGCTGCGCAGCACCTCGGCCGCGGTGCGCTCGCCCGCCGGTCCCTCGACGATGCCGACGCTGCCGCGCACGGTGAGCTCGCGGCCGTCGATGCCGATGGGAGTGGCCAGCGCGGCGAGCATCCGGTCGGCGAGCTCGGCGACCTGGCGCTCGGTGCCGGGCCCGGTGGTCAGGGCGACGAACTCGTCGCCGCCGAGCCGGGCGACCATCTCGCCGGGCGCGGTGACGCAGCTCTGCAACCGGTCGGCCACCTCGACGAGCAGCCGGTCGCCGGTGGAGTGGCCGAGGCTGTCGTTGATGACCTTGAAGCCGTCGAGGTCGAGGTAGCAGAGCCCGAAGCGGCTGTCGGCGCCCGGCCCGAGGGCCTTCTCCAGACGTTCGAAGAACAGCGTGCGGTTGGGCAGGCCGGTGAGGGCGTCGTGCGTGGCCTCGTACCGCAGCCGCAGGTTGAGCAGCCGCCGTTCGGTGGTGTCCTCCATGAGCGCCAGCTGGTAGCGCGGGACGCCGGCGGCGTCCCGCAGCAACGAGACGGTGAGGTTGGTCCACAGGGCGGTGCCGTCGCTGCGGTAGAAGGGCTTCTCCACGCGGTAGTTCTCGCGCTCGCCGCGCACCAGCTCGTCGTAGAGCCGCCAGACGTGCGGGCCGTCCTCGGGATGCGCCCAGTCGACGATGTTGCGGCTGAGCACGGTCTGCTCCAGGCCGCCGAACATCCGGGTGAGGGTCTCGTTGACCTCCAGGACGTTGCCGTCGAGGTCGGCGATGCCGATGCCGATGGCCGCGCCCTCGAAGACCGCGCGGAAGCGGCTCTCGGTGGCGTGCAGCGCGAACTCGGCGGCACTGCGGGCGGAGAGCGCCGAGTGGGCGATGGACTCCTGCTCGGCGAGCGTCCGCTCGCGCAGGGCCTGCGCGAAGCCGGCGGCCATGGCGTGCTGCAGCCGGGAGCAGCGGGCGCGCAGCTCCTCGGCGTCGAGCGGTGCGTCGAGCGCCGTGTCGGGTGCCGGGCGGGGCGCGGCGCCGTCCGCCGCGCCCGCGCCCTCGGCGCCTTCCGCGCAGTAGAGCACCAGATACGCGTCGACCACGCCGAGGCTGCGGGCGAGCGCGTCCGGGTCGGTGCAGTGGGCGGCCACCAGGGCCTGCCCGACGCGGTGCGCGGGCGTGGTGTCGAAGGGCCTGGCGTGCAGGGCCGCGCACAGTTCCCGGGCCGGCTGCAGCAGGTGCCGTTCGAACTCCTGGCGGGTCATCGAGGTGGCGGTGACCGGGAACACGGCGCGGCTCCAGATGGTCACGAACCGCCTGAGTCTGTCTTCGGGGCCGTCGGCGTCGGCGACGGAACCGGAGGTCGTGGAGGGCACCTTCACGGCTTGTGCCCCACCCCTGCGTAGCCGGAGAAGGCGTACGGGTCCTCCTCCTCGTCCGGGCTGTCCGGCCGCCACAGCGGCATCGGGACGAGTCCGGGCGCGGCGAGCTCGGTGCCGTCGAAGAAGCGGGCGATCTCCTCGCGGGAGCGCATCACCAGCGGGTTGCGGATGTCGCGGTAGACCCCGACGGTGCCGGCGGCCCGCTCCTGCGGGACCGGGACGCCCTCGTAGGAGGCGTGGGTGATGACGAGGAGACTGCCGGGCGCGAGCGCGTCGAGGAGCTCGGCGACGGCGGCGGCGGGCTCGTCGGCGTCCTCCAGGAAGTGCAGCACGGCGACGAGCAGCAGGGCCACCGGGCGGTCCAGGTCGAGGAGTTCGCCGACCTCGGGGCTGTGCAGGATCTCGCGCGGCTTGCGCAGGTCGGCGGCGACCACGGCCGAGCGGTCGTCGCCGGCGAGCACGGCCCGGCTGTGGGCGACGGCGACCGGGTCGTGGTCGACGTAGACGACGCGCGCCTCGTCGGTGGCGGCCTGGGCGACCTCGTGGACGTTGCCGAAGGTCGGTATGCCGGAGCCGATGTCCAGGAACTGGGTGATGCCGTTGTCAACGGCGTGGCGTACGGCGCGGCGCATGAAGGCACGGTTCGCCTGCATGATCTTCGGCAGCCCCGGCAGGAACTCCATGGCCTTCCGGGCCGCGTCCCGGTCCACTTCGAAATTGTGCGAGCCGCCCAGATAGAAGTCGTACATACGGGACACGCTCGGCACCGAAATATCGATGCCCGGCGGAGCCCAGGCGGGACGCTCCATCAAAGTCTCCAACAAGTCGCCATGGGGGATGCGGCCGGCTGCAAGCGGCCGACGTTCGAGCTGAGGCTACTGATCGCCCGCCGAGAGAGCGAGTAGAAACGGAAATTCGCGATCCGTTCTTGGTCACACGCCATTGGCACGTGCCGTGGGTAAGGAAGAGTTCACGCCTTCAGATCGTGCAAATTCACGTGCATATGGTTGTGCGAAGGTCCGAACAGGGCTTCCGGTGCAGCCTGGAGGGCCACGGCCCGGCCCGTTGCGACCAAGGAAGGGCGACAACCGGCCAGTTCCGGGCACCGGCGGTTCCCGGCCGCGCCGGACGTCACTCAATACCTCCGAACCACCCGCAACGGCAAGGGTGTTGGCGGCGTTGATCACGCGTGAGACGACAGAAGACGGCGAAACGTCAAACCCGCACACCGCGAGATCCGCTCCATCCGGGGAATCCGCGACCGTTCCGGCCCGCCGGGGCGACGCGTCTGATCAAGCTGCTCGGCGTGTCCCTCTTGTCTCAGAACGGGTTGTCCCGCTACGGACCGCTCCTGACGCGGCCGCTCGCGGCCGGCGCGCTGGTGTGGCTGCTCGCCACGCCCGTGCCCGCCACCGCCGACGCGTGCGCGTACGCCTCGACCGGACCGGACGGATCGAGCGTCGCCATCGTCTCCGTCGGGCCGGGGCCCTGCCGCCCGAACCACCCTCCGCACCCGCCGCATCCCCCGCACCCGAGCCATCCCCCGCACCCGTCACACCCTCCGCACCCCACGCATCCGCCGCACCCCTCCAAGCCGCCGAAGCCGGAGCCGAAGCCCACACCGCCTCCGCCCGCGCCGAAGCCGCCGCGGTCCGCTCCCCCGCCGAAGCCCGCGCCGCCCCGGCCCGCGCCGCCGCGCCCCGCGCCGGCCCCGGCCGTGCCGGAGGCGGAGCCGACGCCACCGCCACCACCGTCGCCTTCGCCGACCGTGCGCCCGCGCCCGCCGGCCCCCGGGCCGGTGGCCCTGCCGCACTACAAGCGCGCGGCCCGGGCCAAGCCCAAGAGCTCCCCGAACGTGCTCACCACGACCCTGCTCGTCACGGCCCCCGCGGTGCTCGCGACGGCGATCCTGCGTCCCCGCTCGTCCCGCTGACCGCCTGATCGACCTCTTGCCGACGATTCTGGAGAAACCTTGTCCGAATGGCTTGTTCTCACCCTTGCGATGGCCGCGGCGTGCGCCGTCGTGCTCGCCATCGTGGTCATCAACCACCGCCGGATCCCCGAGGACGACGACCCCAGTGAGACCCCCGACGTCATCGAGTACATGACGATGATGATCGGCGTGGTGTACGCCATCGTCCTGGGCCTCGCCATCGCCGGCGTCTGGGAGGCGCGCAGCGCCGCCCAGGAGACCGTGCGGCAGGAGGCGCAGGCGCTGCACGAGATCTCCGAGCGGGTCGAGGTGTACCCGCTGCCGGTACGGCAGAGGATCCGGGCCGACATCGACGCGTACGTGTCGTACGTCGTCGACGACGAGTTCCCTTACATGGCGGACCACGGCGAGCTGAACGACAAGGGGACGGAGCTGCTCGAGAAGGTCCGCCGCGGCGTGACGGACTACCAGCCCGCCAACGACTTCGAGGGCCAGGCGTACCAGCCGCTCGTCGACCAGGTGGCCGTCGTCGACGACGCGCGCGGCGCACGCGGGCAGAACGCGGGCGAGACGATGCCGGGCGTGGTCTGGTTCGGCCTGATCATCGGCGCGCTGGTGACGGTGGGCCTGATCTTCACGCTCCAGATCAGGCGCACCGGACGGGAGTTGCTGCTCGCCGGCCTGTTCAGCGCGCTCATCGCCTTCCTGCTGTTCCTCATCTGGGACTTCGACGCGCCGTTCGGCCGTGGCATCGCGGCCACCGCCGGGCCGTTCACCGACCTGTTCCCGCAGCTCACCGGCTGACGCCAGGGCCGCGACGGCGGCCGGCCCTGGGACCGTTCGGGTGACCTGGGTGCCCCATTCGCGCGCCTGGGATCGCGGCTGTGATAGGGCGCTCCTAGCGTTTCGGGCATCGAGGTGCATCTCCTGCCTTTGTGGAAACCCCTTCCGCAGCTGCTCCTCGGGGACCCGGAGGTCTGACCATGCGCGCGATACGTGCCGCGTCCATCACAGCTCTGGGGGCGGCCGCCCTCGCCCTGGCCGCCCCCGTCACCGTGTCCGCGGCCGCCGACGGCGTCCCCGCGCCGAAGGGCGGCGGAAAGCCGGGGAAGGTCGCGAGCCTCTTCGTCGTCTCCCCCTCGGTGGTCGCGCCGGGCGGGCGGGTCACGCTCAGTGCCCCGGGCTGCGCCAGTACGGCGACCGCCTCGTCCGGCATCTTCGACACGGTCACCATCGCGCCGGGCTCGGCGGCCACCGCCACGGTGGACCTCGACGCCAAGCGGGGTGCCGTCTACACCGTCTCTTTCAACTGCACGGGTGGCGTCCAGGGCTCCGTGGACCTGACCATCAGCGGCGGAGCGACCTCGACGCCGACGGCCCTGTCGACCGTGTCCGTCGCGCCGCGCGGGGTACAGGGCGGTCTGGGCGGCTCGATGAACTCGGCCAACGCCTGGACGATGGCCGGCGGCGGGGCCATGGTGCTCGTCGCCGTGGGCGGTGTGGTCTACGTGATCCGTCGCAAGGCGGCCGCCGGCCGGCGCCACTGACGGCGCGGACGGTGCCCGCACCACGTGTAACGGCGCGGACGGTGTCCGCGCCACCTGGCACCGCGGAATCACCCGCAACACCGCAACGCCCGTCGCCCCCGGGTCCTGGCCCGGACTCGGCGGCGAC
>NZ_JBSGBF010000025.1:0-86784 GCF_053601115.1 Streptomyces sp. NPDC004788 | reverse complement strand
TTCCTTTGTACTCACCCTCGCGGGCTTTCCTCCGGGCGCTTCCTTCGTTTCCGACTCTATCAGATCTTTCCGATCCGATTTCCTCGGTGCTTTCCGGTCCCTTTCGCTTTCGCTCCGGGCCCTTCCGGCGTTTCCGACTCTATCAGATCCTTTCGGCGTCTGATCCCCGGTCAGCGGGGTTTGTCTTTCCGGCTGTTGGGCCGTTCCGACGAGTGAGACTTTAGCGGATTCCCGGGCCCCGAAGCTAATCGGGGCCTCGCGCTCAAACTTCGAACACGGATTCCTCATTTCGCAAAAACGCGCGCAAATACAAGACGGGACGACGAATCGACACCATCAGGCGTTGAGTGGTTCTTGCGGAATCGCTGTCCGGGGCCGACCGGGGTCGGTGCTCACGTCGGACAACTCGGAGAACACTACGTACCAGGGATCGCCATGTCAACTTCGGTCCACGAGGTCATCCCCGGAGACGTGGTGACGGCCGGAGTGACGGCCAGGGTGACGGCCGTCCGCTCCAAGGACCGCCGAGCCGATCGGCGTCGCTCTGAATTCAAGCCACGGTGGTTCGCGCCCGGACGAGCCCGGACTCGTAGGCCGCGATCACCGCCTGGGCGCGATCCCGGACCGCCAGTTTGGTGAAGAGGCTCGCCACGTGCTTCTTCACCGTGGAGACGCTGATGCGCAAGGCCTGGGCGATCTCCGTGTTGTCCAGGCCGGTGGCGATGAGGCGCAGCACCTCCACTTCGCGGGGCGTCAGGGCCTGCAGCGTGGAGGACGAGGGTTGCGGCGTGGCCACGGACGGGGTGCCGACGAACGTGGCGATCAGCCGGGTGAGCAGGCGCGGGGCGACCACCGATTCCCCTTCGGCCACGGTGTGCACCGCCGCTGTCAGGTGCTCGGGGGAGACGTCCTTCGGTAGGAAGCCACAGGCTCCGGCTCGCAGCGCGGCGACCACGTATTCGTCCATGTCGAAGGTGCTCAGGGCGAGCACGCGGCATTCCGGACGCTCGGCGGCGAGTCGGCGGGTGGCCTCCACTCCGTCCATGTTCGGCATGCGGATGTCCATGAGCACCACGTCCGGGCTCAGGTCGTGCGCCATGCGGAGCGCCTCGGCACCGTCACCGGCCTCACCGATCACGTCGATCCACGAAGCGGTGCGCAGGATGAGGGCCAGGCCCCGGCGGACCAATGGCTGATCGTCGGCGATCAGCAGCCTGACCACACGCGGAACGCAGCGGTCTTCTTCATCCCCGGTGTGAGGGGACTCGCCCGGCATCAGGTCTCTGCCCTCTCTTCCTTCGTCGGCCGGTTCTCGTGGTGTGCGCGGTGGGCCGGCAGGCGAGCCGCGACCCGGAAGCCGCCTTCACGGCGGTTCCCGGCCTCCAGCGCCCCACCGTGGAGCGCGACACGTTCCCGCATGCCCAGCAGACCGAATCCACCGGATGCGCCGACCGGGGCCCCACGGCCGTCGTCGCACACCTCCACCGAGACCTCGTCGGCCCCGTAGTCCAAGCGCACCCGCGCCACGGCGCGCCCCGCATGCCGACGGCTGTTGGTGAGCGCCTCCTGCACGATCCGGTAGACGGTCAGCGCGACGGCCGGCGGCAGCTCACGCGGTACACCGTGCACCGTCAGCTCGGTGGGAAGACCGGCCGCGCAGGCCTCGGCGGCCAGCCGGTCCAGGTCCGCCACCCCCGGCTGTGGCGCGGCAGGAGTCCCGTCCGGCTCGTCGGTGCCGCGCAGCACTCCGAGCAGTTGCCTCATCTCCCGCAGGGCCATCCGGCCCGAGGACTCCAGGTCGACGAGGGCGTCGTGGGCGACGTCCGGGTCGCTGCGCAGGTTCGCGCGGGCACCGCCGGACATCAGGTACATCGTGGTGATGTGGTGGGCCACGATGTCGTGGAGCTCCCGGGCGATCCGGCGGCGCTCCTCGGCCACCGCACGGTCGGCCTGCAGTCTGCGGTTGGTCTCCACCTGCTGCTGCCACTGGCGCACCGTGACGCCGAACGCGACGACCAGCAGCGCCGTGGCGGCGCCTGCCACCGCGAGCCGCGGGGCCGCGCTCGACGAGCGCAGCACTTGCGCCGCAACGGTCACCAGCGTGGTCACCGCGACCGTGGTGGGCCGTGATCCCTTGGCCACCGAGTACAGCGCGACGGACAGGGCGGCGTGCAGCCCGAGGGGAGTGACATCGCCGAGCTCCGACGCCCAGCCGCACAGCAGGACGGCAGCGAGCACCGGGACCGGCCAGCGGTGCCGGACCAGGAGCGGAAGGGCGGCGAGAACCGGCAGCAGAGCGCCCGGGACGGTTGTGGCCACGCCTTGGTCCTGGCCGGCGAGGAGGTAGCCGAGCATGTCCGCGCCGGCTGCGCCCACGGTGACCAGACCGTCGCTGCGACTCCACTCCCCTGGGGCGACCAGACCGTCGCTGCGGCTCCACCCCCCTGGGGCGACCAGAGCGTCGCTGCGGCTCCACCCCTCTGGTCCGTACGGTCGGATCGTCCCCGACTGCGCCACGGGCGCGGCGGCGGGCGCGGCACTCATCCGGATACGTCCTTTCCCCAGCGTTCGGCCGCCCAGCCGGCGGTTCCTCCCCGCGTGATCATCGCCGAAGTGTTCCCGCGGCAGCCAATTCGGACGGTGACTGGGCCTGCGGGCCCAGAACCCCGGGCCCGGATGCCGTCCGAGCGGGACTGAGGGACCGTCGCCCGTCCGTCCTTGCGGCCGATGCCCGACACCGCCCCGGCTGATGGGCTGGTGACACCGCCTGAAACACGTGCTTCGGAGGACATGTGATCCGCGCCCTGACAGCGTTCGGCACCCGTCACGCTTGGAAAGTCGTCATCGTCTGGACCTTGCTCGGCCTGACGCTGACCGTGGTCAGCCAGGGGTTGGTCCATCGCGTCACCGATTCCCGGTTCGCGGACTTCCTGCCACGGGGCTACGACTCGGTGAGCGCGCAGACCATCGCGGAGGAGGAATTCGGCGGACGCGCGGACTCCGACGCCTTGACGATGCTGGTCGCGCGGACGGACGGCGGGGCGCTGACCGCTCGGGACCGGCAGCGCGTCGCCGAGACGGCCGAGTCACTGGGTCGGCGGCGTGTCGCCATGCCCGAACGCAAGGGCGTTCCTGCGTTCCTCGTGCAGGACCGGTCGCAGACCCCTCGTGTCACCCCGGGGGTGACGGCTCCCGACCGGAGGTTCTGTCTCCTGACCGTTTCGCTGACGGGCAATCCGAACGATCCTGGTGTGCAGGGCGTCTACCGGAGCTTCCGGGATGCCGCCCGGGCGCAGTTCGCCGGCCTCGGCATGCGCACCGGGTTCACCGGCGGCCTCGCCGACCGCGTGGACACGGCCGACGCCGAGGAGACGGCCGGCATCGCGGCCGCGGCCGTTGCCCTGGGCCTGATCGTCCTGCTGAGCGGCTGGGTGTTCCGCAGTGTCCTTGCCGCGTTGCTGCCGCTGCTGGCGGTGTCGCTGGTAAGCGGCGTCGCCGGGGGCCTGGTGGTCTGTGCGGCCCTGTTGACCGGTGTCCGGCTGGACCCGTCGACGCCCTCGGTGATCGGTGTCGTCCTGTTGGGCATCGGTATCGACTACTTCCTGTTCCTGCTCTTCCGCTTCCGGGAACAGCTGCGCGGCCGTCCGGATCAGGACGCCAGGGCCGCTGCCGCTGACGCCGCTGCCCGGGTCGGCTCCGCCGTCGCCTCCGCCGCGCTGACCATCGTCGCCGCGTTCGCCACCCTGGGCACCGCGAGCTTCGGCCAGTTCCGGGTGCTGGGCCCCGCGATCGCCGTGTCGGTGCTGGTCATGCTCGCGGCCAGTCTCACCTTCATGCCCGCCCTGCTGGCCGTCTGCGGCCGCCGCATGTTCTGGCCCTCACGTACCTGGCGGCAGGACCGGCCGTCGGCTGCGCTCGCCTGGCTGACCAGCGGTCTGGCCCGGCGCCCGGCGCTCTTCGCGGCGGCCTCGGCGGTGTGCCTGGCCGCACTGGCGGCCGGAATGCTCGGGATGCGGATGGACTACGGTCAGGACCGAGGCGACGCGCACACCGGCTCCGCGATGACGGCCGCGGAGATAGCCCGTCGGCTGCCTGCCGGTGTGTCGGACCCGCAGAGCGTGTACGTCGCCGCCACCGACGCCGCACGGCCGCTGACCACGGAGGGTCTGGCCGGGCTCACCGGGGCCCTGACCGGCACGGCGGGGGTGGGCCGGGTGGCCGCCCCGGTGCTGAACCACGATCGCTCCGCCGCCAGGATCGACTTCTTCCTGACCTCCGACGCCGGCTCCGGTCAGGCCCGTGTCCTCGTCTCCGGCCCCGTCCGGTCGGCCGTGGCCCGGCACACCCCGCCGGGGACGCAGGCCCACGTCACCGGGACGGCCGCGGTGTTCGCCGACGTCTCCATCGCCGTGGACCGGGACATGCGCCGGAGCCTTCCGCTCGCCGCGGCGCTGGTCGCGTTGATCCTGCTGGTCCTGCTGCGCAGTGCGGCCGCCCCCCTGCTGCTGATGGCCGCAATCGGTCTCGGGTTCACGGCCACGCTCGGCACCGGGACGCTCGTCTTCCAGCATCTGCTGGGCCGGCCCGGTGTCTCCTTCACGCTGCCGCTGGTGCTCTTCCTGTTCGTGGTCGCGCTGGGCACCGACTACAACATCCTGGTCAGTGACCGTATCCGCGAGGAGCGGGAGCGCGGTGTGCCCGCCCGTGCCGGCGTTGCCGAGGCGGTGCGCCGCACGGCACCGGCCGTGGTGGCGGCCGGCCTCGTACTCGCCGGCTCCTTCGCCACCCTCGCGGTCAGCCCGGCTCCGGGCACCCAGGAGATCGGAACCGTCACCGCCTTCGGTGTCCTGCTGTCCTCCCTCGTCGTGTCGGTCGTCCTGGTGCCGGCCCTGGCGGCCCTGCTGGGCAGAGGGTTCTGGTGGCCGCTCCGCCTGGGCGGGGCGCGCGGCACGTCGCCGTCGGTACCGGCGCGATCCGCAGCCGAACGCCAGGTGGTTCACCACTGACAGCCACCACGATGTCGCGTGAGGAGGGGGCCGTCGGCTCGGTGACGGTCAAGAGTGCCGACAGGGCCGCGAGCAGAGTGGCTGTGACGCCGGCGGCCCGGGATCGTTCAGGACGGGCGCCGTGTCAGTGTCCGTCGTCGGTCGAACGGCCCGCGGTGCGGGGCGATCGGAGAATCCATCGCCGACCGGGTTGTTCGACCCAGCGGTACAGGGCCCAGGAGAGGCCGAGGGAAACGGCGCCGACAGCGGTGGTGAGAGCCAGGGCGGGTTCTGTCTCGAGTTCGGGATTCACGCCGAGCAGCTGCTCGGCGGCTCGCATGACGAGCAGGTGGATCATGTAGAAGGCGAAGGACCACTCGCCGAGCCGTCCCAACCACGGTCGGCGCCACAGCGACGGTGCGTCACGCAGGTCGTTGAGCGCGGCCGCGGGTATGAGGCAGGCCAGCCCGATGACCGTGAACGCCGCGTAGCCGGCGTCACCGTGCAGCTGATGCGCGAGGAAGTAGCCGATGAGGGTGAGCCCTGTGGCTGCTTCCGATCCGGGCCCGCGCCACTGCCCGATCCGGACCAGGCGACCGATGGCCGCGCCGAGGACGAACTCCGGAAACCGGGCCAGGGGAAACGAATACAGGGTCCAGTCCAGTTCGCAGGACAAGTTGACCCAAGGCAGCGCGATCACTGCGCCGGTGCATGACACGGCCAGGGCGGTGAGGCCGCGAGGGCTGAAGCGGAGCAGGCCCGCGTGCAGCACGGGAAAGGCCGCGTAGAAGAACGCCTCGCAGGTCAGCGACCAGCTGACCGGGTTCAGCGCCTGCCACCAGTGCGGGTTCCACGAGCTCACGAGCAGCAGGTTCGCTCCCGCTTCTGCGGGACCGCTGGGGCGCAGGCCCGGCACCAGAGTGACGGCCAGTACGAGAGCTGTCGCCGCGGTGACCAGGTGCACCGGGTATATCCGGGCGAGGCGCCGCCTCCAGAACGCCCGCGCGCTGTCTCCCGGGCGGGCCGACCATGCCAGCACGAAGCCGGACAGGATGAAGAAGAACGACACTCCCGTCGTGCCGGCCCCGAACGCCCAGTCGACGATCTGGGCACTCTCGCCGCGGAAGTAGCCGAAGTTCCGGACGTGGTAGACGAAGACCACGAACGCCGCCGCCCAGCGCATGCCGGTCAGGGACGGCAGGGCAGATGCCGACGTCCGAGCCGCTGCGGGCTTCTCGGTGCGGGTTGCCTGGAGCGTCATGGCAGCACCTGGCCGGTGTACGGGAACAGCGAAAGGGTGAAAAGGGCAGCACAAAGCAGCGTGCGCATGGAGGCAGTCCAGTCACAGGATCGGTGGTCACCTCGTGCATGCGGGGCGCGCCGGCGCCGACGAGGTAACGCGGTGATGGTTCGGCTGGGCGGTCCGGCTGGGCGGTCCCGCTGGGCGGTCCGTCCGGTCGAGCAGACCGGCGGACCGCCCGGCGGTGCCCGAACTGATCAGTTGAGGCACGAGGCACCGCTTCATCGCTTCAGCGCTTCGTCAGCTTGCGCGGCCGCCGGTCTGTCCGGCCTTGTCGGTCACGCTGCGGCTCAGGACGGCGGTGGTGGAGGTGATCTGACCGGCTTTCGCCCTGGGGGTGTCCTCGATCATGACGCTGCGCTCGCCGAGGAAGTCCAGGGTGTGCCTGTTGAAGATCCATTCGGTGCGCTCGCCGTCGTGGACGCGAGCGACGGCGATGCCGTGGCGGCCTGCGGCGTCGCCGGCATCGTCCACGACGGTGACACCGGGAATCCTGGCCGCGGCCTCGTACAGGGCGGCACTGACCTTCGGCGGTACCAGCTGCTCGCGCAGCAGGTCGCCGATCGTCACGAACGCCTCCTGGTCCGGGCCGGGCCCAGCGCCCTTGGTTTCGTCGTAGATCTTCTTCAGCAGCGTTTCGGGATCGGTGGGCAGCGTCTCCAGGTAGCGGTAGGTCGGGCTGTTCAGCGAGGGGGCCGCATGGTCCGAGGGCTTCATGGTCGCGGGACGTCCCGATGCGGTGCCCGTGGTCCGGCCGTCTCCCTCACTGACAGCGACGCCTTCCTGCGCGGTGCCCAGCTCCATGTCCTGGCCGTGCTCGCGCAGCAGGCCGGGGCGTGTTCCGTCCACCGAGAGCCAGATCTGCCGCAGGTGCGGCTTGTCCGGGCGCATGACGCCGTCGCCGCGCTGGCTCGTGTAGGCGCTCTTGCTGGAGATGTACACGTACTGGTCGTCGCGGACGGCGGGTGCGGGCTTGGACGCGGCGACGGTGGCGATACGGTCCAGCAGAGCCGCGGCCCGTGTGGCCTCGGTTCCTCGTGGCGACGGCCCGGAGGCCACCTTCGGGTTCGGGTCGGCGGTGGGGTGCCCTTCGAGCACACCGCCGATGGCCAGTGCGACAGCCATGCCTGCGGCCAGGGGGATGGCCGTAAGCGTCAGGCGGCGGCGACGCCGGGTCCAGGGCTTGGCAGCGGCATCGGTGCCGTGCTGGATTTCGCGCATCAGGTGGTCCTTCAGGAGCCGTTGGCGGCGCTCAGGCAGGTCCCGTTCGGCCGTGACCGGCAGCAGCCGGGCCATCTCCTCGCGCTCGGCCTGGGTGGGCCTGTGCGGCTTGGGGCTCATCGGGTCTCCTCCTGGGTGGGCCGGACCGCAGGAACGCGGTCACCATCCATCTGTCCGCAGCCCGCGTCCGGGTTCCCGTTCTTCGACGGAACCTCGGCACCGGCGACCTTGCGGAGCTTCTTGCGGGCTCGCGAGAGACGAGAGCGGACAGTGCCCACGGGGATGTCCAGCGCCTGGGCCGCGGCCGCGTAGTCCAGGCCGGCCCAGATGCACAACGCGACGACCTCGCGCTCCGCGCGGCGCAGCCGGGACAACGCCGCCTGCACCGCCGCGACCTGGCCTGCCTCGTCGATCCGGTCGACCAGATCCTCGGCGAAGTCCGGTAGCGCCTCCTCGCACGGCAGACGGCTGACAGCCGCCTCGTGCCGCCGCGCGGCCCGGCGGATGTTCCGCGTGGTGTTGGTGGCGATGCCCAGCAGCCAGGGCCTCAGCGACCCGCCGTCCAGGTCCACCCTTTCGCGCAGCCGCCATGCTTCCAGGAAGGTCAAGGACAGCACGTCCTCCGCCGCCGACCGGTCACCGGTCAGCCGGAAGGCATGGTTGTACACCGCCCGGGCGTAGTCATCGAAGAGAGACCCGAACGCGTCGGCGTCTCCCGCCCTTATTCGGGCACGTGCACTCATCTCCATACCTCCGGACTGTCCGGCCGACCCGAGCCGGTTCCCGGAACGTGACGCACACCACGTGGAGCTGATGGGCCCTCGGCTTCAACACCACCGCACTCGCGTCCCAGCCCGAACGGCGCCGCCTGCGCGTCGGCGACTACCGCGTCGCCTGCACCATCGACAACGGAGAACTGGTGGTCTGGGTCGTTCAGGTGGGACACCGGTCCACCGTTTACGACACCTGATGCTGCTGACCGCACGTCAGAACATCCGGCACCCATCCAGCACGGTGCAAGTCCATCCAGCACGCGCGACCGCGACGAAGCCCGTCGCCCGCGCCCGGGACGCATTGTGTACACATGAGTCACTCGGTACGCTTGGGCGCATGACGCAGCCGCTGCCCATAGAGTCCATCCGCGATGTGCGTGCCCACCTCGCCGAGGTCGTGGAGCGCGCCGATCGCGACGACGTACCCACAGTGATCACGCGCCGGGGCAAGGAAGTCGCCGCCGTCGTCTCCATCGAGGTCCTACGCAAGTACCAGGAGTGGGAAGAGCGCGAAATCAATCGGATCATCGACGAGCGCATGGCCAACCCGGCGCCCGGCATCCCGATCGAGGACATCATGAGGGAGACGCTGGCACGCGGTGAGTGAGTACCGAACCGTCTTCCGCCCCGAGGCGCAGGCCGAGCTTCGGAAGATCCCCCGCGACATGGCGCTGCGCATCCTGGCCAAACTGACCGAGCTGGAGACCGACCCCCTCGGCTTCAACACCACCGCACTCGTGTCCCAGCCCGAACGGCGCCGCCTGCGCGTCGGCGACTACCGCGTCGTCTACACGATCGACAACGGAGAACTGGTGGTCTGGGTCGTTCAGGTGGGACACCGGTCCACCATTTACGACACCTGATTGCCGCTGACCACACGTCAGAACATCCCGCACCCATCCAGCACGGTGATGACGAAGGGGTCGGACTCGACAGAGCCCGACCCCTTCCCACTTGCACGTCTGACTCATGGCCTCACGTGCAGTAGGTGCACGACTACACGTTGAAGCGGAACTCCACCACGTCGCCGTCCTGCATGACGTACTCCTTGCCCTCCATGCGCGCCTTGCCGGCGGCGCGGGCCTCTGCCACCGAGCCGGTGGCGACGAGGTCGGCGAAGGAGATGACCTCCGCCTTGATGAAGCCCTTCTGGAAGTCGGTGTGGATGACACCGGCGGCCTCGGGGGCGGTGGCGCCCTTCTTGATGGTCCAGGCGCGGGCTTCCTTGGGGCCGGCCGTCAGGTAGGTCTGCAGGCCGAGGGTGTCGAAGCCGACGCGGGCGAGGGTGGCGAGGCCGGGCTCCTCGGCGCCGACGGACTGGAGGAGCTCCATGGCGTCCGCCTCGTCGAGCTCGGCGAGGTCCGCCTCCAGCTTGGCGTTGAGGAAGATCGCCTCGGCGGGGGCGACCAGGGCGCGCTGCTCGTCCTTGAACGCCTCGTCGGTCAGCTCCTCCTCGTCGACGTTGAAGACGTAGAGGAAGGGCTTGGTGGTCAGCAGGTGGAGGTCGTGAAGCAGCTCCGCCTTCTCCGAGCCCTGGACGATGCCCGCCGAGAAGAGGGTGTCGCCCTTCTCCAGGAGCTCCTTCGCCGCCTCGACCGCGGCGACCTTGGGCGCCACGTCCTTCTTGATCCGGGACTCCTTCTGGAGGCGCGGCAGGACCTTCTCGATGGTCTGGAGGTCGGCGAGGATCAGCTCGGTGTTGATCGTCTCGATGTCGTCCTTCGGCGAGACCTTGCCGTCGACGTGGACGACGTTCTCGTCCTTGAAGGCGCGGATGACCTGGCAGATCGCGTCCGACTCTCGGATGTTCGCCAGGAACTTGTTGCCCAGGCCCTCGCCCTCGCTCGCGCCGCGCACGATGCCGGCGATGTCGACGAAGTCGACCGTGGCCGGGAGGATGCGCTGCGAGCCGAAGACCTCGGCGAGCTTGTCCAGGCGGGAGTCCGGGACGCCGACGACGCCGACGTTCGGCTCGATCGTGGCGAACGGGTAGTTGGCCGCCAGCACGTCGTTCTTGGTCAGGGCGTTGAACAGGGTCGACTTGCCGACGTTCGGCAGGCCGACGATTCCGATCGTGAGCGACACGGTGGCGACTTCCCTAGGAGGAGTGGAGGTGGGGCGATCCCCCAGTTTACGGGGGCAGCGAACCTGGCCATGACGGCGCTCTTCGCGCCAAGGTCACCCAAAGGGCGTGTCCCGCACCGTCTTCCCGGCCCCTTCCGACCTACGTTGGTGGAGTGGAGCAGCACAGGACACGTAAGCCGCAGGCCCGACGCCCCGCCGCGGGCCGGCCGCAGGGGCCGCAGGGGCCGCAGAACCCGCAGAGTCCCCTGGCGCCGCCCGGCGCCCTCGTCCAGGGTGCCGCGGTCTACCGGGTCGCCGCCAAGCCGCGTCCCGGCCGGCCCCGGGTGGAGCGGCCGGCCCGGCCCGCGCCGCCGCTGGTCGTCGCGCTGCGCAGGCTGCCCAACCCCCGGCTCACCGGTCTCGGCGCCGGGCTCTTCGCCTCGGCCGTCATGCTGGTCGTCGGCTTCCTCGACTGGCTGC
This sequence comes from Streptomyces sp. NPDC004788, assembly GCF_053601115.1. Taxonomy (NCBI): domain Bacteria; kingdom Bacillati; phylum Actinomycetota; class Actinomycetes; order Kitasatosporales; family Streptomycetaceae; genus Streptomyces; species Streptomyces sp. NPDC004788. Next base: position 75,961 of record NZ_JBSGBF010000025.1, on the reverse strand, counting down.
TCCTCGACGGCTCCCCGCTCGCCTTCGGGCTGCTCTTCCTGCCGGTCAGCGCCCTGACCGCACTGTGGGTGCGGACCGCCGACCTCGTCACCGCCCCGATCAGCGTGCCCATCGCCTTCGCGGTGGGCGTCGTGCCGATCTCGGGCGGTACGGGCGGGGTCGGCGGCCAGGCGATGGCCCTCGTGACGGCGCTCGCCGTGCACGCCGGGTGGCTGTACGGGGGGACGCTCGTCGCCGGTGTCATCGCGAGCGTCCGGAAGGTACGGGACATGGGCCGCCGCCAGGAGCGGCGGGCCCGGGCCCGGGCACAGGCCCAGGCGGCGCCGCACGGCTAGGGCCTGTCTCTCTGATGCAGTGACAACCGATACAGCATGGAAACTTTAGTTTACTTAGGCAGGCTCGGAAACTACAGTTGTCGCATGACGGCCTCTGAGATCACCCCAGAAGAGCAGGCAGAGCTCGATAAGGCCCTGTACGACGCCTTGAACCCCCTGGCCTCGGCCATCCGCTCCCGGGAGACCGGGCTGCCCGCCGACCGTATGTGGGAGGCGGATCCTGTCGAAGTGGCGCTGTCCGTCCTGGCCGCGTGGAAGGTGATGGATGGGGAGGTCAAGCGACTCACGGAGCAGGCTGCAGCAACCGCTGGTTCCTACGGCGCAAGTTATGAGCAGTTGGGAGCTGTCTGGGGCATCACCCGGCAGGGCGCCCGCAAGAAATGGCCCGCGGCCGTCAGCCGCCCAGCACCCGCAACAGCGGGCAAAAGCACGCTTGCGCTGTTCGGAGGGACTGCTGAGCTAGGGCAGTCGCCTTCCGGTGATTGGGGCTGGATTGGGCGAGGCGCTGACGGAGTGTCCGGCGCGGCCGCCGATGGGGCGCCGTACGCGACCGCCGAAGAAGCAGCGGCCCACGCGGGCGCATTCCTTAAAGAACACGCCCTCGACATCGGCGATCAACCGTAGAGCTTCTCACGTGGGGCATCTGCGGGCCCAGATGAGGATGGAAGCGAGGTGAAGCGCGGCCTGGTAGGCAGTGGCGAGCTTGTCCGTTCGCATGGCCAGGCCGCGCCACTGCTTGAGCCGGTTGATGCAGCGTTCGACCGCGTTGCGCTGCTCGTACGCTTCGGCGTCGAAAGCGGGCGGCCGGCCTCCGGCGCGGCCTCGCCGCAGACGATGGCCGACCTGGTCGGACGGCTGGGGAATGACAGTGCGAATTCCGCGTCGGCGGAGGTGACTCCGGATCGCGCGGGATGAGTACGCCCGGTCCGCCAGAACGGCCTCGGGTCGGGCCCTCGGTCTTCCGGGTCCGCTTCGCGGAACACGGATGCCGGCCATGACGGTCTCGAAGGCCGGTGCGTCGCCTGCCTGGCCTGCGGTGACGCGGAGGGCCAGGGGCCGGGCATGGCCGTCGCTGGCGAGGTGGACCTTCGTGCTCAGGCCGCCGCGGGAGCGTCCGAGCGCGTGGTCGTCGGGTTCGGTCCGGCCGGGCGCCCCCTTTTTTTCCTGGCGCCGGCGGCGTGCTGGTGGGCTCGGGCGACGGTGGAGTCCACCGACACGGTCCAGCCGATGTCGTCATCGGCGTCGGCCGCTGCCAGGACCCGGGCAACGACGCGTTCCCAGGTGCCGTCCACGGCCCACCTGATCAGCCGTTTGTGAGCGGTCTGGAATGGGCCCAGCTCGTTTGGTAGATCCCGCCAGGACGAACCGGTGCGGTACTTCCACGCGATGGCCTCCAGGGTGCGGCGGTGATCGGCCCACCGCCGACCGCGGACCGGATCGGCCGGCATCAGCGGCTCGATCCGGTCCCACATCGCATCAGTGATCGCTAACCGGACAGACACATCCGATCAACTGACCAACCGATCAAAGAGACACGCTCTAGAGCGCCCCGCCCCATGACCGCGCGGCTGGGGCATGACGTGGCCAGGGGCCTCGTCACGGCCGGCGCGCGCCGCCGTCGGCGCCGTAGATCCAGCCCCGGCATCCCCGGACCCGCAAGCCCGGCCTCGTCAGCCCCGGACCCGCCAGCCCGGCCTCGCCAGTCCCCGGCCCGCCAGCCCGGCCTCGCCAGTCCCCGGCCCCGTCAGCCCGGCGTTCCGACTTCCTCCACGCCCAGGTACATCACCGACGGCCGGGCCGGGTTGAAGGCGAGGGCCGAGACGCCGTCGAACGCGTTGTGGGTCTTGGTGACGAGGCCCGTACCCGCCTCGTAGCGGTACAGGTCGGTGCCGTAGCCCGAGAAGTACGTGCCGTACTCGAAGTAGAGCACCGCCGGGTCGGTGGGGCTCGGGGCGAGCAGGGTGCTGTTGGTGAGCTTGTGCTCGGTCGTGTCGTCGACGATCTTGGCGAAGGTGCGGCCGCCGTCGGTCGAGCGGTACAGATGGCGGCCCTCGTTGCCGGAGCCGGGGACGGCCTCGGAGAGGTCGATGCCGACGCCGTAGACGACCGAGGGGTCGGCCGGGGAGACGGCGGTCCGGAACAGGTTGGCGGAGGTGCCGGAGGTGAGCCCGGTGGAGGCGGTCCAGGTGGTGCCGCCGTCGGTGGTCACCGCGCCGCCGTTCACCATGGCACCGGCGACGGCGTGGTCGATGTTCGCCGGGTCGAAGGCCACCGAGTAGACGCCGGTGCCCGCGGGGAACGCGGGGGTGCCGATCGCGGTCCAGGTCGCGCCACCGTCGCGGGAGTCGTAGAGCCTGCCGTCGTTGCCCGCGAGGCGCACGTGGCCGGCGTCGGCCGGGTCGGTGCCGAGGCCCACGACGGCGGTGGTGGGGGCGGTGAGCGTGGTGACGGTGGTGCCGTCGACGCGATCGAGCGTGGCGCCGTTCGGCTCCCAGACGAAGGCGCGGCTGCCGACGCCCGCGGTCAGGGTCACGCCGCCGCTGCCCAGGTTCGCGACGTGCGACCAGCTGCAGCCCGCGTCGGTGGAGCGCTGGAGCTCGTCGTTGCGGGTCGCGAGGAGGGTGTTGGCGGTGCCGAGGGCGACCAGGCCGTGGGTGTAGCTGACGGGCTTGAGCGTGCCGGTGGTCCCGGTGAGGGTCGCGCCGTCGTCGGTGGTGAAGGTGACCGCGCCGTCACCGACGACGCGGTTGCAGGTCGGGGCGCTCCAGACCGAGGCGGTCGCGGCGTACGCGGACGGCTGGACGAGGGTGAGGGCGAGGGCGAGGGCAGCGGCGGCCGTGGTGACGGCGGCGGCGGTGACCCGCTTCATGGTGCCTCCCTTGTGGGGCATGACGCACGAACACTTGTCGATCTTGTTCTATCCGGGGGAGGCATCCCGGGGCTGCATGATCGTTTGCCATGTTTGTTGACCAGAAAGCTCCTTGACGAAGGATCTTCGTAAACGAGAGTCGAACGCCGAAGGAATTACGGCTTCGCCGCCGTCGTCGCCGTCGCCGCCATCGCGGCTCCCACGATCCCCGCGTTGTTCTGCAGCTGCGCCGGGACGATCTCCGCCCGGATGCCGTCGATCAGCGGCAGGAACTTGTCGGCCTTCCGGCTGACGCCGCCGCCGATGATGAACAGCTCCGGCGAGAACAGCATCTCCACGTGCGCCAGGTACTTCCGCAGCCGCCGCGTCGCCCAGTGCTCCCAGCTCAGCTCCTCGTCCTCCCTCGCCTTCGAGGAGGCGCGCTTCTCGGCGTCGTGGCCCTTGAGCTCCAGGTGGCCGAGTTCGGTGTTGGGGACGAGCGTGCCGTCGACGAAGAGGGCGGAGCCGATGCCGGTGCCGAGGGTGAGCAGGATGACCGTGCCCTTCCTGTCGCGGCCGGCGCCGAAGGTCATCTCGGCGATGCCGGCCGCGTCGGCGTCGTTCAGGACGGTGACCGGCAGGCCGCCGAGGCGGTCGCGGAGCAGCCGGCCGGCGTCGACGCCGATCCAGGCCTTGTCGACGTTGGCGGCGGTCCGGACGGTGGAGTCGGTGACCACGCCCGGGAAGGTCACGCCGACCGACCCCGACCAGCCGAAGTGACCGACCACCTCCGCGACGCAGCCCGCGACGTCGTCGGGCGTCGCGGGCTGCGGGGTGAGTACCTTGTGGCGCTCCTGGATCAGGTCGCCGCGGTTCAGGTCCACGGGCGCGCCCTTGATGCCCGACCCGCCGATGTCCACTCCGAAGACGTTCATGGACTCAACGTTACGGGCCGGAGCGCTCCGTCACCCGGTCATCCACCAGGTCGCCGGCACGCGCTCAGCACTCGCCGGCACCCGTTCAGCGTGCACCGGCACTCGGTCGGCCTTCGCAGGCAGTCGGTCGGCGCTCGCGGCACTCGGTCGGCCTTCGCAGGCGCTCGGTCGGCCTTCGCAGGCACTCGCCCGGCACTCGCCGCTGGAAGCGCTCACTCGCCGGCGAGCAGCGCCTCCGCCTTCGCCCGGAGGTCCTTGTCGCGCAGCTCCTTCGGGAGCGAGAAGGTCAGCGACTCGTCGGCCGTCTTGACCAGCTCGACGTCCACGTAGCCGCGCTGGGACAGCCACTCCAGGACCTCCTGGACGAGGACGTCCGGCACCGAGGCGCCCGAGGAGAGGCCGACGCTGGTGACACCCTCCAGCCAGGCCTCGTCGATCTCGCTGGCGAAGTCGACGAGGTACGCGGCCGGGGCGCCGGCCTGCTTGGCGACGTCGACCATGCGCTGCGAGTTGGAGGAGTTCTTGGAGCCGACCACGATGACCAGCTCGGCCTGGCCGGCGAGCTCCTTGATGGCGGTCTGGCGGTTCTGCGTGGCGTAGCAGATGTCGTCGGACGGCGGGGAGATCAGCTGCGGGAACTTCTCCTTCAGCGCGTCCACCGTCTCCATGGTCTCGTCGACCGAGAGCGTGGTCTGGGAGAGCCAGACGACCTTGGACGGGTCGCGGACCTCGACCTTGGCGACGTCCTCGGGGCCGTCGACGAGCTGGATGTGGTCGGGGGCCTCGCCGGAGGTGCCGATGACCTCCTCGTGGCCCTCGTGGCCGATGAGGAGGATGTCGAAGTCCTCGTTGGCGAACCGCACGGCCTCCTTGTGGACCTTGGTGACCAGCGGGCAGGTCGCGTCGATCGTCGCGAGCCGGCCCTGGCGGGCCTCCTCGTGGACGGTCGGGGCGACACCGTGGGCGGAGAACATCACGATGTTGCCCGGCGGCACCTCGGTGGCCTGGTCGACGAAGATCGCGCCCTTCCGCTCCAGGGTCTGCACGACGTACTTGTTGTGGACGATCTCGTGGCGGACGTAGATCGGGGCCCCGTACTGCTCCAGGGCCTTCTCCACGGCGATCACGGCACGGTCCACGCCCGCGCAGTAGCCGCGGGGAGCGGCGAGCAGGACACGCTTCGGGCGGTTGGTTGCGGGCGACGCAGTCATGGGTCCCATCGTAAGGCCGCGTCGGTCGGCGGTTTCCTCACCACGGTGGCCGAGACTGACGCCATGGCTGAGGAAACACGGGTGGCCGATCACGAACACCTCCGACGGAGCCTCGGCTTCCGTGACCTGGTCGTCTACGGGCTCCTCTTCATCGCCCCCATGGCACCGGTCGGCATCTTCGGCACGCTCGACGCGAAATCGCACGGGGCGGTCGCACTCGTGTACGTGGTGGCCACCGTCGCCATGGCGTTCACGGCCTTCAGTTACGCGCAGATGGTGCGGGTCGTGCCGCAGGCCGGCTCGGTCTTCGCGTACGCCCGTACGGCCCTGGGCGAGGGCGCGGGGTTCGTCGCCGGCTGGATGGCGATGCTCGACTACCTGCTCATCCCGGCCGTCGCGTACCTCTTCGCGGGCATCGCGATGGAGGCGCTGGTCCCCCAGGTGGACCGGTGGATCTGGACCGGGATCGCGGTCGTCGTCACGACGCTGCTCAATGTGTGGGGGGTGCGGGCGGCGGCGCGGGTCGGCCTCGCCGTGCTCGCCATGGAGATCGTGGTGCTCCTGGTCTTCGTCGTGTCCGCGGTCGTCGTGCTCGTACGGGACGGGGCGCAGCGCGACTGGTGGTCGCCGCTCGCCGGGGACGCCGGGTTCTCGGCGGCGGCGGTGCTCGGGGCGGTGTCGGTGGCGGTCCTGTCGTACCTCGGCTTCGACGCCATCGCGACCTTCGCCGAGGAGGTGACGGGCGGCTCGGCGAAGGTGGCGCGGGCGGTGCTGTTCTGTCTGGCGCTCGCCGGGGTGCTGTTCGTGGCGCAGACCTGGCTGGTGGCGCTGCTGCAGCCGGTCTCGTCGACGGCGATGGCGGTGGACCCGGCGCGGCAGGGCTCGGCGTTCTACGACGCGGTGGACGCGGCCGTCGGACGGTGGCTGCACGACCTGGTGGCCGTCTCGAAGGCGATCGGCGCGGCCTTCGCGGCGCTCGCCGGGCAGGCGGCGGGCGGGCGGCTGCTGTTCGCGATGGGCCGCGACCGGCGGCTGCCGCACGTGCTCGCCCGCACGGACGCGGGCGTGCCGCGGGTGGCGCTGCTCGTCTCGGCGACGATCACGATGGTCGCGGCGGTGTGGGCGGCCCGGCAGGCCGACGGCCTGGACCATCTCGTCTCGGTGGTCGACATCGGCGCGCTGACGGCCTTCGTCCTGCTCCACGCGAGCGTGGTGGGCTGGTTCGCGCTGCGCCGCATGGCGGGCCCGCCGCGCTGGCTGCCCCACGTCGTGGCGCCGGTGGTCGGCGCGGCGATCCTCGTCGCGGTGATCGTGGAGGCGGCACCGTCGGCACAGGTGGTGGGCGTGATCTGGCTGGGCGTCGGCCTCGTGGTCCTGGCGATGCAGGGAGCGCGACGGCCGGCGCCGTGACCGGCGGCGAGGCCGCGCACCGCCGCCCCGCCGCGGGGGGGGGCGCCCCGCCCCGACGCGTTGCCGCACGACCGGTCCGGGTGCCGCACGACCGGTCCCGGTGCCGCACGACCGGTCCCGGTGCCGCACGACCGGTCCCCGTGCCGCACGACCGGTCCCGGTGCCGCACGACCGGTCCCGGTGCCGCACGACCGGTCCCGTTGTCGCACCCGCCCGTTACGCTCGGCGCATGGGTCTGAACACGTCCGCCGAAGCGCCGCTGCCCGTCGGGGAGGTCTCCCGGCTCATCGGGGGGTGGATCGACCGGCTGGGGGTGATCTGGGTCGAGGGGCAGATCACCCAGTTGTCGCGGCGGCCGGGTGCCGGGGTGGTGTTCCTGACGCTGCGGGATCCGTCGTACGACATCTCGATCAACGTGACCTGCTACCGGCAGGTCTTCGACGCCGTCGCCGACGTGGTCTCCGAGGGCGCGCGGGTCGTCGTGCACGCCAAGCCGGAGTGGTACGCGCCGCGGGGGCAGCTGTCGCTGCGGGCGGCGGAGATCCGGCCGGTCGGCATCGGCGAGCTGCTGGCCCGGCTCGAACAGCTCAAACGGACGCTGGCCGCCGAGGGCCTGTTCGCGCTCGACCGGAAGAAGCCGGTGCCGTTTCTGCCGCAGCTGATCGGCCTGGTCTGCGGCCGCGCCTCGGCGGCCGAGCGGGACGTCCTGGAGAACGCGCGGCGGCGCTGGCCCGCCGTCCGCTTCGAGGTGCGGAACGTGGCGGTGCAGGGCGTGAGGGCGGTGCCGCAGGTGATCCAGGCGGTGAAGGAGCTGGACGCGCACGAGGACGTGGACGTGATCGTCGTGGCGCGCGGGGGCGGCAGCGTCGAGGACCTGCTGCCGTTCTCGGACGAGCAGCTGATCAGGGCGGTCGCCGACTGCCGTACGCCGCTGGTGTCGGCCATCGGCCACGAGCCGGACTCGCCCCTCCTCGACCTGGTCGCGGACCTGCGGGCGTCGACGCCGACGGACGCCGCCAAGAAGGTCGTCCCGGACGTGGGCGAGGAGCTGGAGCGGGTGCGCGGTCTGCGGGACCGGGCGCTGCGCTGCGTACGGGGGCTGCTGGAGCGTGAGGAGCGCGGCCTGGCGCACGCGCTGGCGCGGCCGGTGATGGAGCACCCGCAGCGGATGGTCGAGGTCCGCGAGGACGAGCTGGCCGCGCTGCTCGCGCGCAGCCGGCGGACCCTGGGACATCTGCTCGACCGGGCCGACTCGGAGCTCTCGCACACCCGTGCCCGGGTCCGGGCGCTGTCGCCCGCGGCCACGATGGAGCGGGGTTACGCGGTGCTCCAGCGGGCGGACGGCGCGGTGGTGCGGGACCCGGCGGAGGTCGCGGTCGACGAGGAGCTGCGGGCGCGGGTGGCGGCGGGCGAGTTCACGGTGCGTCGCTCGTAGGACGGCGGCCCGGACCGGCAACGTCGTACGTCGGCCCCGTACGCAGGACCTCGGGCCCGTACGTCAGAGAAGCGTCGAGAAGTACAGAGACATGACAGAGAACCGACAGACAAAGGTGGAACGCATGGCAACGCGCGCGGACGCGGACCAGACTGCGACTGCACTCGGCTACGAACAGGCCCGTGACGAGCTCATCGAGGTCGTCCGGCGCCTGGAGGCGGGCGGCACGACTCTTGAGGAGTCGCTGGCGCTCTGGGAGCGCGGCGAGGAGCTGGCGAAGGTGTGCCGGCACTGGCTGGAGGGCGCCCGGGCGCGCCTCGACGCCTCGCTGGCGGCCGAGCGGGAGCAGGAACAGGAGCAGGGGCAGGACGCGGCGGAGGGCTGAGCGCCCAGGGTCCGGAGCCGAGGGTCCGGAGCCGAGGGTCCGGAGCCGAGGGTCGGGCGCCCAGGGGTCCGGTGCCGAGGGTCGGGCGCCGAGGGGTTGAGCGTCCCGGCGGGCCGCGTACACTGAATCCTGTGAAGCGGATCACTATCCGGTTTTAAATGGGGCGAGTAGTTGAAACTTCACCTACTTCCGTCGTACTGTCGAGGCATCGCTCGAACTCCCTGACGAGCGACCCGTGCAGTTCGGAAGGTATGCAGCATGTCTCTCGCCCTTGACCCCGCCGCCCAGGACCTCCTCTTCCGCGAGGCCCGCACTGCCAACACGTTCACCGACGAGCCGGTGACCGACGAGCAGGTCCAGGCGATCTACGACCTGGTCAAGTACGGTCCGACCGCTTTCAACCAGACCCCCCTGCGCATCACCCTGGTCCGCTCCGCGGAGGCCCGTGAGCGCCTCGTGAAGCACATGGCCGAGGGCAACCAGGCCAAGACCCAGGCCGCCCCGCTGGTCGCGATCCTCTCCGCGGACAACGAGTTCCACGAGGAGCTGCCGGCCCTGATGCCGCACTTCCCGCAGGCCAAGGACCTCTTCTTCTCCGAGCGCCCGGTCCGCGAGCAGTCCGCCCTGCTGAACGCCGCCCTCCAGGCCGCCTACTTCATCGTCGGCATCCGCGCCGCCGGCCTGGCCGCCGGCCCGATGACCGGTCTCGACTTCGGCGGCGTGCAGAAGGAGTTCCTGGACGCCGACCACACCCCGCTGATGGTCATCAACATCGGCAAGCCGGGCGAGGACGCCTCCCCGTTCCCGCGCCAGCCGCGCCTCGCCTACGACGACGTCATCACGACCGTCTGATCGGCCCACGTACGCAGGAAGGCCCCCGGTGCACCGCACCGGGGGCCTTCCCGTACCTCCGCCCGCGCAGGCGGACTACGCCTTCTTCGCCTGGAGCGCGCCCGCCATCTCGGCCAGCCGCTCGAACGACGCCGTGCCCGTCACGACGGTCGTCGCGCCGTCCTCGGTGCGCACCAGGGCGTCGTACTTCGGGCCCTCCCAGCGCTGCCAGACCCGCCCGGCCACCGTCTCGGTCTTCCCGGAGTTCTTGGCCTGCTGGGTGACCGCGGGCACGAACTTCTTCGGGTCCTCCGTCGACTGGTTGAGGGCCACGTACTGGGTGTCGGGGCTCAGGAAGCCGAGCCGCCAGGCGTTGTGGTCCTCCCGCTGGTACGAGACGACCGTCGCCTTCCATCCGTCGCCCAGGCCCTCGGGGGCCAGCACCGGGTACGGTGCCGCCCGCTGGGCCGTCAGAAGCTCCACCCGGTAGTCCTTCGCCTTCACCGGGGTCGCCGTCTCGTCGTGCGGGATGAAGACGTACATCACGCCCGCGGCGACCGCGATCACCGCGAGGGACTGGAACATCCCGCGTACCGTCTGCCTGCGTCGCTGGTTACCTGCCACGCCCCCATGGTCGCATCATGGTGTTGTGCTCATACGTGGGCCCCTCTGCTCAATTTGTCGACCTGACGATAGAGTCACGGCACCCTCTTGTTTTTCCGGCCGTCGCCCGTCGCCGTAACAGAAAGGTGCGCACCGATGTCCGAGCACCACCACCTGCCGCCCGAGCTCGAGGTCTCGCCCGAGGCCCCCGACCGCAACCTCGCCCTCGAACTGGTCCGCGTGACCGAGGCCGCCGCCATGGCCGCGGGCCGCTGGGTCGGTCGCGGCGACAAGATCGGCGCGGACGGCGCGGCGGTGAACGCCATGCGGACCCTCATCTCCACCGTCTCGATGAACGGCGTGGTCGTCATCGGCGAGGGCGAGAAGGACGAGGCGCCGATGCTCTTCAACGGCGAGCGGGTCGGCGACGGCACCGGCGCCGAGGTCGACATCGCCGTGGACCCGATCGACGGCACCACGCTCAACGCCAAGGGCATGCCGAACGCGATCGCCGTGCTCGCCGCCGCCGACCGCGGCAGCATGTTCGACCCGTCCGCGGTCTTCTACATGGACAAGCTGGTCACCGGCCCCGAGGCCGCCGACTTCGTCGACATCAACGCGCCCGCCTCGGTCAACATCCGCCGGGTCGCCAAGGCCAAGGGCATGAACGCCGAGGACGTCACGGTCGTCATCCTCGACCGCCCGCGCCACGACGGCATCGTCAAGGAGATCCGCGAGACCGGCGCCCGGATCAAGTTCATCTCCGACGGCGACGTGGCCGGCTCCATCATGGCCGCCCGCGAGGGCACCGGCGTCGACCTGCTGATGGGCATCGGCGGCACGCCCGAGGGCATCATCTCGGCCTGCGCCATAAAGTGCCTGGGCGGTGTGATCCAGGGCAAGCTGTGGCCCAAGGACGACGCCGAGCGGCAGAAGGCCCTGGACGCCGGGCACGACCTGGACCGGGTGCTCTCCACCAACGACCTGGTCTCCGGCGAGAACGTCTTCTTCGTCGCCACCGGCATCACGGACGGCGAGCTGCTGCGCGGGGTGCGCTACCGCTCCGAGACGGCCACCACGCAGTCGCTCGTCATGCGTTCGAAGTCCGGCACGATCCGGCAGATCGACTCAACGCACCGGCTCGCGAAGCTGCGCGCCTACAGCAAGATCGACTTCGACCGGGCCAACTGAGCCCGGTAGCAGAGGACGGTACGAAGAGGGGCGCCCCCATGTGCGGTGGGGGCGCCCCTTCCCGTACGGGCGACGGACCCGTCGGCGCGGCGGTCAGCCGGCCTTCGCGATGCGTTCGGCGCGCTCGGCGGCCGCGGCCTTGCGCAGCTCGGCGTCCCGGCGGCGGCGCCGGGCGAGGACGACGCGGCGCTCGGCGGCGGTGAGGCCGCCCCACACCCCGTACGGCTCGGGCTGGAGCAGGGCGTGCTCGCGGCACTCGACCATGACGGGGCAACGGGCGCAGACCCGCTTGGCCGCCTCCTCGCGGGAGAGCCGGGCGGCGGTGGGCTCCTTGGAGGGGGCGAAGAAGAGACCGGCCTCGTCCCGGCGGCACACCGCCTCCGTGTGCCACGGGCCGCCCTCGTCCTCCCGGGCGGGGGTGCGCTGGGGCGGCACGGCGGCGACCCGGAGGGGCTGATGCGGCATCTGCAGCACGGTCTACTCCTGACGACGGCTTCCGCTGGCGGGGGCGATTGGCGACGCAACGAGCCCTACCCGCTGTGCGTGCGCCTATGCACTGCGTGCCCCGGCGTTCCGAAGCGCGGACACGGGACGGCGAAATCCGGTCACCGGTCGGAGCGGAACGCGGGCGTCAGCGGCTGATCAACCGACCGGTCACCGTCGGGTCACCCACCGGCCGTCGTCCGATCACTGGCCGAGATCCTTGCGGAACTTGGCCTGAAGGTGGCTCTGCAGGTCGGTGACCCACTTGCCCCGCTTGGGCTTGGCCTCGACGTTCCCGAACACGGACCAGCCGTTGACGACGATGACCGGGGCCTGGGGGTCGGCGCCCTCGGAGGTGACGACCTCGAAGTTGCCGAAGACGCCGGTGCCGTTGCCGCGCAGGGTCACGTTCTCCGGGACGTGGACCTCGACGCTGCCGAAGATCGAGGTGGCGTTGATGGTGGTGAGGCGCTGGGCGAAGATCGCCTCGGTCAGGTCGATCTCGACGCTGCCGAACAGCGAGAAGGCGTTGGTGCGGCGGCCGACGCGCCAGCGGCCCTTGCGGGTGGAGGCCGAGAACACGGCGACCAGGTTGTCCGCCGGGCCCTCGACACCCTCGTCCCCGTACCCGGGCAGGGGCTCCGGGCGGCGGCCGGTGGCGGGCAGGTCGCGGACGAGCGGCTCCAGCTCGCCGACGGTCTTGGCCCGGTACACGGCGTCGATCCGGTCCGAGTGCTCCTCGGCGTCGAGCCGCCCCTCCGCCAGGGCGTCCCTGAGGATGTCCGCGATCCGGTCCCGGTCGGCGTCCGAGGCCCGCATCGACCCCTGCGGATCGGCGAATTCGGGCCGTGCCGCGGGGGCGGCCGACTGCTCGGGCTGCTGCCGCTCGGGCTGCTGGGGCTGCTTTTCGAGGTCCACGGACTCAGCCTAGCGAAACGCGATAGATCGCGACCAGGGGAGGCGCCGCCCGCGACGCGCGAGGCGCGCGGACGGCGCGATGCCACCGGTCCGTATCGGCCGACCGGTATCGGACGACAGCCGGTGTCGGCCGACCTGTATCGGGCGACCGCCAGCGTCAGCCGACGGGTACCGGACGACAGCCGGCGTCAGCCGACCGTCGTCTGGAGCGACACCGTGTTGTTGCCCGTGTCCGGGTCGGGCGTGGTGCCGGTGGCCGTGGCCCTGTTGGTGATCACGGTGCCCGGTGTGGCCCGCACGGTGACCCGGATGCTCACGGTCGCCTCCCCGGCGCTGCCGATGCGGCCCAGCGCACAGGTCACCGTGTCGGAGGACCCGGCGGGCGGCAGGGTGCCGCAACTGCCCCTGTTCGTGGTGGCGCTGACGAACCGTCCCTCGCCGGGCAGGCTGTCGTCGAGCACCACGTTGTCCGCGGCGCTCGGCCCGTTGTTGCGGACCGTGACGGTGTACGTGAGGTCCTCGCCGTTCGCGACGGGCGCGTCCGAGGTCATGGTGACCCGCAGATCGGCGCGGGGGCGGACGACGGCCAGGCTGTGGCTGAAGCCCGCGGCGATCGCGCCCACCCCGTCGAGGAGGCGGCCGCACGTCGTGGACTGCGCGGTGGCGCACACCTTGGTCGGGGTGGTCGAGCTGATGCCCGTGGGGCTGGTGCCCCAGGTCCGGACCGTGCCTTCGGACTGGCGGGTCATGCTGTAGCTGAAGCCGCCCACGTCGATGGCCTTCACGCTGCCGAGGAACGACGTGCAGCCGGCCGTCGTCCCCGAGGCGCAGACCTGCACGGGCGTGAGCCGGTCCGTGGTCGTGCCGTCGCCGAGCTGCCCCTTGTCGTTGTGGCCCCAGGAGCGTGCGCCGCCGTTGGACAGCATCGCGAGGGTGTGGTTCTCGCCGGTGGCGATCCCGGTGACACCCGTGAGGTACGAGGTGCAGCCGGCGCCGGTGCCCACCGCGCAGACCCGCACGGGCGTCAGCCGCGTGGTCGTGGTGCCGTCGCCCAGGTAGCCGTAGAAGTTGTCCCCCCAGCCGCGGGCCGTGCCGTCCGTCATCACGGCCAGGCTGTGGAAGAGGCCGGCGGCCACGCTCCGCACTCCGCTGCCCGGCTGGGCGGCCACCGGCGTGAGCCGGTTCTGGGTGGTGCCGTCCCCGAGCTGGCCGTAGCGGTTGTCGCCCCAGGACCGCACGCCGCCATCCGCGCCCACGGCGAGGCTGTGCGCGTAGCCGGCGGAGATCGCGGTCACCCCGGAGAGGAACGCGGTGCAGCCGGCCGCCGTGTTCTCGGCGCAGACCTGGACGGGCACGGCGCTGGTGCCGGTGGTGCCGACGCCGAGCTGCCCGTCCTCGTTGTAGCCCCACGCCCAGACGGTGCCGTCGGAGCGGAGGGCGAGGGTGTGCAGCCGGCCTGCGGAGACGGCGGTCACCCCGGTGAGGGAGCCGACGCGCACGGGCGCGGAGCGGTTGACGAAGGTGCCGTCGCCGAGCTGGCCCGTCTCGTTGTCGCCCCAGGCCCAGACCGTGCCGTCGGCGCTCAGGGCCACGCTGTGGTTGTAGCCCGCGTCCACGGCGATCACCTGGTCGAGCGGCTTGGGGCAGGGCGCGGCGCCGCAGGCCGGGACCGGGATGGTGGTGCGGTTGGGAGTCGCCGCGTCGCCGAGCTCGCCGTAGGTGTTGGTGCCCCAGGCGATGACGGTGCCGGGCTGGTCCGCCCGGGTGGCGGCGGCCGGCCTGGCACCACCGGCCCTTCCAGCACTGCCGGCCCTTCCGGCACCGGCGTCCCCGGCGGCGGCGGCCGCCCCCGGGTACAGGGCCGCCCACATCAGTCCGGCCAGGCTCAGGGCCGTGACTCGCCTCAGGGCGGAGCGGCGGCGACGTACAGCGCGTCTCATCGATCGTCCTCTCGTGGATCGTTCTCGCGTACGCATCAGCCCACCGGCGTCCGGAGGGTCGCGGAGTTGTTGACCTGCCTGGGGTCGGGCGTGGCGCTGCTCACCGTCACCGTGTCGGTGATCATCGATCCGGTCGCGGCGGTGACGCCGACCCTGATGCTCACGGTGGCCTGGCCCGAGGCGCCGATCCGGCCGAGCGGACAGGTCACGGTGCCGGAGGAGCCGACCGGCGGACCGGTGCAGCTGCCCCTGCTGGGGCTCGCGCTGACGAACCGGCTGCCCGCGGGCAGCGCGCTGTCGACCATCACCCCGTCCGCGGCGGCGGGGCCGTCGTTGCGGACGGTGATCGTGTACGTCAGGTCCTCGCCGCTCGCGACGGGTTCGTCCGCGCTGATCGCGACCCGCACGTCGGCGCGGGGCAGGAGGGTCGTCAGGCCGAAGTCGGCGCCCGCGGCGATCGCGCCGACCCCGTCGACGTACCGGCCGCACGGCGCGGCCTGCCCGCTCGCGCAGATCTGGCCCGGGGTGAGCCGGCCGGTCTGGGTGCCGGTGCCGAGCTGGCCGGAGGCGTTGGCGCCCCAGCTGCGGGCCGTGCCCTCGGACTGCCTGGTCAGGCTGAAGGCGCCACCGGCCGAGACCGCGGTGACGTTCCCGAGGAACGTGGTGCAGCCGGCCGTCGTGCCCGACGAGCACACCTTGACGGGGGTGGTCCGGGTCGTGGTGGTGCCGTCGCCCAGCTGGCCTGAGGCGTTGGCACCCCAGGAGCGGACGCCGCCGGCGACGATCGCGAGGGTATGGAGGGCGCCGGCGTCGACGCCGGTCACTCCGGTGAGGAAGGTGGTGCATCCGGCGCTCGTACCGGTCGCGCAGACCTTCTGCGGCCAGGTGGCATCCGTCGTGGTGCCGTCGCCCAGCTGCCCGTCGGAGTTGCTCCCCCAGGCGTAGGCCGTGCCGTCGTCGGCGGCCACGGCCAGGCTGTGCGCGCCTCCGGCGGCGATGGCCTTCGCGTTGGGCACGAACGACGGGACCGGGTAAGAACTGAACTCACTTCCGCTGCCGTCGCCGAGCTGCCCGGACGCGTTGCTGCCCCAGGCGCTGACGTCACCGTTCGTACCCAGGGCGAGGCTGTGCTCGCCACCCGCGGCGATCGCGATCCCCCGGGCCAGGACCGGCTCCCCGCAGCCCTGTTCGGGGTAGACGACGCAGTGCACCTGCACCGGCGTGGACCGGTCGGTGGTGGTCTCGTCGCCCAGTTGCCCCTTGTTGTTGCGCCCCCACGCCCAGACGGTGCCGTCCCGCTTCAGCGCCAGGGTGTGGGCGCCGCCCGCGGCGACGGCGGTCACGTCCGTGAGGCCGGGCACCCGTACGGGCGTGTTCCGCTGCGCGGTGGTGCCGTCGCCCAGCTGGCCGTAGGTGTTGCTGCCCCAGGTCCAGACCGTGCCGTCGCCGCGGAGGGCCACCGCGTGCCCGGATCCCGCCTCGACGGCGGCCACTTCGTCGAGGGCGCCGGAGCACCCGACGTCACCGCAGACCGTGACCGGGGTGGTGCTGAGCCCCGAACCGACGCCGCGGCCGAGCCGGCCGGCGGCGTCGCTCCCCCAGGCGTACGCGGTGCCGGGCTCCGCCGCCCTCGTCGCCGCGCGAGCGGCCGGGGCCGCGCCGCGGCCGACACCTGGGCCGACACCGGACCCCATACGCAAGCCGACACCCGGGCCCATACGCGGGCCTACACCCGGGCCGACCCCCGGGCCCGTATCCGCGGCCGCCGCCGAGGAGAAGCCGGCCCCCAGCAGGGCGGCCACGCCCAGGGCCGCGGCCGCTCTCCGCGGGGACCGGCCCCGAAACGTGAGTCTCATGATCATCCTCTCCGTGCACGGACGGCGGGTCCGGCGCGGACGCGACCGACCCCGGATCATCACTATCGGTACTGGATCGGACACGCAGCGCGAGCGGGCAATTGGCCGACACGTACACCACCCGCCGGGAACTGAGCCTTACCTCACAGGCCCGCCGCCGGAGCCGCGCTCTACGCTGGATGGCGCGCCGCCAACGGAGGCGGCGCCGCTGTCTGCCGAGTGAGGAATGGCCGTCGACATGCCAGAGTTCGCGTACTCCGATCTGCTCCCCGTGGGAGAGGACACCACGCCCTACCGCCTGGTGACCTCCGAGGGTGTCTCCACCTTCGAGGCCGACGGCCGTACGTTCCTCAAGGTCGAGCCGGAGGCGCTGCGCCAGCTGGCCGCCGAGGCGATCCACGACATCCAGCACTACCTGCGCCCGGCCCACCTGGCCCAGCTGCGGAAGATCATCGACGACCCGGAGGCGTCGAGCAACGACAAGTTCGTCGCGCTCGACCTCCTCAAGAACGCGAACATCGCCGCCGCCGGCGTGCTGCCGATGTGCCAGGACACCGGCACCGCGATCGTCATGGGCAAGCGCGGCCAGAACGTCCTCACGCAGGGCCGCGACGAGGAGGCCCTCAGCAAGGGCATCTACGACGCCTACACCAAGCTGAACCTGCGCTACTCGCAGATGGCCCCGGTGACCATGTGGGAGGAGAAGAACACCGGCTCGAACCTGCCCGCGCAGATCGAGCTGTACGCGACCGACGGCGGCGCGTACAAGTTCCTCTTCATGGCCAAGGGCGGCGGCTCCGCCAACAAGTCCTTCCTCTACCAGGAGACGAAGGCCGTCCTCAACGAGGCGAGCATGATGAAGTTCCTGGAGGAGAAGATCCGCTCGCTCGGCACGGCCGCCTGTCCGCCGTACCACCTCGCGATCGTCGTCGGCGGCACCAGCGCCGAGTTCGCACTGAAGACCGCGAAGTACGCCTCCGCGCACTACCTGGACGAGCTGCCGACCGAGGGCTCCGCCGAGACCGGCCACGGCTTCCGCGACAAGGAGCTGGAGGAGAAGGTCTTCGAGCTGACGCAGAAGATCGGCATCGGCGCCCAGTTCGGCGGCAAGTACTTCTGCCACGACGTGCGCGTGGTCCGCCTCCCCCGCCACGGCGCCTCGCTGCCGGTCGCGATCGCCGTCTCCTGCTCGGCCGACCGCCAGGCCGTCGCCAAGATCACCGCCGAGGGCGTCTTCCTGGAGCAGCTGGAGACCGACCCGGCGCGCTTCCTGCCGGAGACCGAGGACTCCCACCTGGACGCGGGCGAGGTCGTGAAGATCGACCTCAACCAGCCGATGGACGAGATCCTCGCCGAGCTGACCAAGTACCCGGTCAAGACCCGCCTCTCGCTGACCGGCCCGCTGGTCGTGGCGCGCGACATCGCGCACGCCAAGATCAAGGAGCGTCTGGACGCGGGCGAGGAGATGCCGCAGTACCTGAAGGACCACCCGGTCTACTACGCGGGCCCCGCGAAGACCCCCGAGGGCTACGCCTCCGGCTCCTTCGGCCCGACGACGGCCGGCCGCATGGACAGCTACGTCGAGCAGTTCCAGGCGGCGGGCGGCTCCAAGGTCATGCTGGCCAAGGGCAACCGCAGCAAGCAGGTCACCGACGCGTGCGGCGCGCACGGCGGCTTCTACCTCGGCTCGATCGGCGGCCCGGCGGCGCGTCTCGCGCAGGACTGCATCAAGAAGGTCGAGGTCGTCGAGTACGAGGAGCTCGGCATGGAGGCGGTCTGGAAGATCGAGGTCGAGGACTTCCCGGCGTTCATCGTGGTGGACGACAAGGGCAACGACTTCTTCCAGAACCCGGCTCCGGAGCCGACGTTCACCCACATCCCGGTGCGCCAGGGGTCCCAGCCGGCGTAACGGCGGCGTCCAGCGGCCGCTCTCCGGCGGCCGAGGATCTCCGCACGCGCGTCCCGGTGCGCGGCCCCGGTCTCCGACCCTCGTCGCGCCTCGCAGGCCCCCGGCATCCGCCGGGGGCCTGCCCGCTTTCCGGGCGGCTCTAAGGAGATCCCGCCGGGCGGATACGGCGTTTCCGCGGCCCGGTACGGCACTTCCGCGCCGTGAGCCCGGTCATCCGACCGATCCGGCGCCCCTCGCTCAGCTCCTACGGTTGCTCCCGTTGACCCGGTCGGCGGTCAACGGGACCTCGATCGAGGGGAGTTGTCATGAAGGTTCTGGTTCTCGGAGCCACCGGCTACATCGGCTCCGCGGTGGTGGCGCGGCTGACGCTGGAGGGCCACGACGTGGTTCCGCTGGTGCGGGACGCCCAGGCGCTGGCGCCCGACGTGCCGGTGAAGGTGGGTGATCTGAGCGATCCGGAGTCGCTGCGGGCGGCGGTGACGGACGACGTGGACGCGGTGGTGAACCTGGCGCCGCCGACCGGTGACGAGGCGGTGGACGCCGCCGCGGTCGACGCGCTGCTCGCGCCGCTGCGGGGCACGGGCCGGGCGTTCGTCTACACCAGCGGCGTGTGGGTGCTCGGCGCCACCGGGGACGCCCCGGCGGACGAGGAGTCGGCGACCGACCCGATCGCCGTCGTGGGCTACCGGCCGCGGATCGAGCGGCGGGTGCTCGACGCCGCCGGGGACGGCGTCCGGGCGCTCGTGGTGCGCCCGGGCATCGTGTACGGCCAGGGCGGCGGCATCCCGGCGCTGATGACCGGCTGGGCCCGGGAGCACGGCACGGGCCGGTACGTGGGCTCGGCGGCGACCCGCTGGCCGATGGTGCACGTGGACGACCTCGCCGAGCTGTACGTGCTGGCGCTGGCCAAGGCCGGGGCGGGCGCAGTGCTGCACGGCGTCGCGGACGAGGCGGTGCCGGTGGCCGCGCTCGCGGCGGCCGCGGACCTCGCGGCGGGCGGCACCGGCCGGGCCGAGTCGTGGCCGCGGGAGCAGGCCGCGGAGGTGCTGGGGGCGCCGTTCGCGGAGGCGCTCGCGCTGCACCAGGTGGTGTCGGCGCGCCGGTCCTTCGAGGACCTCGGCTGGCGTCCGAGCCGCCCGCACGTCCTCACCGAGCTGGCCGGCGGCACCCGTGACTGACGCGAAGGACCTGATGAAGGAGGAACTCGTGACGTACCCCATCTGCCGCGGCTGCGGCACCCAGTACGCCGGACCGCGCACCGACTGTCCGGTCTGCCTGGACGAGCGGCAGTACGTGCCCCGGGGCGGGCAGCGGTGGACGTCGCTGGAGGAGCTGCGGGCCGAGGGGCACGGCGGACGGTTCGAGGAGCAGGGGCCGGGTGTGGTCGGCATCGGCGTCTCGCCCGAGTTCTCGATCGGCCAGCGCGCCCTGCTGCTGCGCACCTCCGCCGGAAACGTGCTGTGGGACTGTGTGCCGTATCTGGACGACGAGATGGTGCGCCGCGTCGAGGAACTGGGCGGCATCGACCACATCGCGATCAGCCACCCGCACTTCTACTCGGCGATGGTGGAGTGGGCACACGCCTTCGACGCGCCGGTCCATCTGCACGAGGCGGACCGCGAGTGGGTGGGTCGGCCGGACCCGGCGGTGAGGTTCTGGAGCGGGCGGAGCATGCCGCTGACGGACGAGTTGACGCTGATCAACCCGGGCGTGCACTTCCCGGGCAGCGCGGTGCTGCACTGGAGCGCGGGCGACGGGGCGTTGTTCACCGGTGACGTGATCAACGTCGGTCCGGACCCGCGCTGGGTGAGCATCATGTACAGCTTCCCCAACCACGTGCCGGAGCAGCCGCAGAAGGTCCGTCTCGCCGCGGACGTGCTGGCCGGCTTCCGCTTCGACCGGCTCTACGGCGCCTGGTGGGACCGGGTCGTCACGTCGGGTGCGGAGGAGGTGCTGAGCCGGTCGGTCGAGCGCTGTCTGCGGTTCGAGCAGGGCGAGTGACCCCGGGCCGGGGTGGGGAGCGGGGGTCCGGAACGAGGGCGTGGGCGATCTTCTGATCAGAAAGTCGCTACCGGCCGGTAGCCCTACCGTTGCCTACTGGCCAGTATGGGTCGCGAGCATGTCAACCACTGAGCCGGTAGACCCCTCGGGAGCCCCCCATGCCCTCCTCCGCCACCAAGGCCAAGGCCGCCGCCGCCCTCGGCCTGACCGCCGTCCTGCTCGTCGGCCCGGCGCCCGCCGCCTCCGCCGCCGACCCGGACACCCACCACACGTCGAGCGCCGCGATCCAGGGCGTCGACTACACGACCTGGCGCCATGACGTGGCCGCGGTCGTCGACCAGGCACGCCCGTACATCGAGGAGCGCGCCGAGGACGCCGGCCGCCAGAAGCAGGCCATCGTCCTCGACATCGACAACTCCTCCCTGGAGACGGACTTCCACCCGTTCTGGGAGCTGCCGACCCCGGCCATCCCCGAGGTCCGCGCGCTCGTGCGGGACGCGCACGACCGTGGCGTGGCCGTCTTCTTCGTCACCGCCAGGCCCGGCATCATCTACTCCCTGACGGACTGGAACCTGAAGCAGGCCGGCTACCCGGTGGACGGTCTGTACGTGCGCTCGCTGCCCGACCTGTTCGCCGAGGTCAGCACGTACAAGACGGCCAAGCGCGCGGAGATCGAGGCCAGGGGCTACACGATCGTCGCGAACATCGGCAACAACACCACCGACCTGGTCGGCGGCCACGCCGAGCGGACGTTCAAGCTGCCGGACTACGGCGGCAAGCTGTCCTAGGACCTCTCACCTGGTGATGTGGAAGTCCATCCGGTCGAAGTCCCCGTCCGGGGTCGACCGGATGTAGCCGTGTGCGTTCTTGAAATCGCCGGTGCCGCCGGTGACCGCGATGTCGAAGGCGGCGCCCGTCTCGTTCGACGTGTCGAAGTGGGTCAGGGCCTGGGCGGTGATCTGTCCGCCCGGCCCGCCGTTCAGGACGATGGTGCCGACGCAGTTGACGTCGGCGGAGTCCCCGGAGACGCGTACGACCCCGCAGGTCACGCCGTCCCGGCCGACCGTGTCGGTGCTGCTCTTGCTCGTGTAGTAGTCGTCGGCGAAGGTCAGGACCTGGCCGACCTTGGGCGGCGGACCGCTCGAGTTGGAGCCTGGGCCGGGGACTTCCTTGGCGTAGAGGGTGAAATCGAGGTTGCCGCCGTCGTCGTGGGCATATGCCGGGACGGCGGCGGCCCCGGCGAAGGCGACGGCCGCGACCGCGCAGGCGCCGAGCGCGCCCGTCCTCCTGAAGCGTCGGAACATGTCCTGCCTCCTGTGGTGGCGGATCTCCCCGAGCACCGCTTCCGATTGTCCGACGCCCCGCAGGCGCGCGCACCCGCTCGGGGGATGATGGGCGCATGCCAGGAAGAGCACCCCTCCGTACGACGGTCCCGACCGCCCTCGCCCTGCTCGCGGCGGGGCTGCTGACCGCGTGCGGTACGCAGCAGGAACCGGACGCGCCCGCCGCCGGCCCGGCGAAGCCCTCGGCCGCCGCGCCGAAGGCCACCGCCGCCCCGGCCGCCGTCCCCGCCGGCTCGCTCGGCGGCCCCGGGACGGCCTGTGCGCTGCCCGTGTCCTTCACCCTCGCCCGGGGCTGGGCGCCGCAGGCGGTCAAGGACCCGGAGAACCCGGAGTTCGCGGCGCTCACCCGGCAGGGCCCGGCCGTCGCGCGCTGCGAGGTGGACGCCAAGCCGGCCGGGAACATCGGCTATCTGCGGGTGTGGACCGCCCCGAAGAGCGCGGCGAAGGACCCGGCCCGCACGGTGCTCGAAGCCTTCGTGAAGGCGGAGGCGGGTGCGAAGGGCGCCGCGTACGAGGACGTCCGGGCCGGTTCGCTGGCCGCCGTCGAGGTCACGTACACGGTGCACAGCGAGGCCCTCGGCGAGACCAAGCCGGAGCGGGCGTTCGCGGTCGAGACGCCGAAGGGTACGGTCGTCGTCCACCTCGGCGGGCTCGACGCCGAGGAGCACACGGCGATGCTCCCGGCCTACGAACTGGCCAGGAGCACCGTCAGGCCGCTGTGAGGAGGCTCCGTTACGCCACGAACCGCTGGTTCGCCGAGCCGTTGCAGCTCTGCAGCCGGACCGGTTCCCTGGCCGCGCCCTGGGCCAGGCAGAGGCCGGTCGCGGAGGCCGGGCGGACGGTGTCGCCGTCGCGGACGAACTTCTGGTTCGCGCCGCCGTGGCAGTTCCAGATGATGAGCGCCGCGCCGGCCGTGTAGGTGGCGCCGGGCACGTCCAGGCAGCGGTCCTGGGTGAGCTGGGTGTGCATGCTGCGGCGGGCGGGGTCGTACCACCAGTTCTGGTTGCGGCCGCCGTGGCAGTCCCAGCCGAGGACGGCGGTGTTGTTGGCCGACTCCGACCCGCTGACGTCGAGACAGTTGCCGGTGGCGGCGTTCTTCAGCGGCTTGTAGACGTCGTCCCAGGCGAGCGGGAAGAGCGTCGGCGTGCCGGAGGAGTCGACGTCGGCGCAGCCCGCCTCGCGCACGTTCGCGTTGTAGATCTGGGTGAGGCAGGACGCGAAGGCGCCGTGGCCGCGGTAGTTGGGGTGGAAGGACTGGCGGACCGAGTTCTCGTCCGGGGTGCCGGGCTTGGACAGGTCGATGTAGAGGCCGCGGGCCCAGGTGTCCTCCATGCAGACCTCGTGGCCGTGGAAGAGCCGTGAGTTGTCGAGGAACACGGCCCCGGTGTCGGCCGCCGCCTGCCGCATGCCGCGCTCGAAGGCGGGCACGGCGGTGTTGCGGCCCCACTTGGTGTCGGAGTCGTAGCCCTCGCCGCCGCAGGCCAGCTTGCCGGGGAAGTCCGGGTTGTCGTAGAAGTCCGGGCCGATGGGGCTCGGGTAGCCCATGACGACGAGTTTGTAGTCGCCGTCGGCGTAGCCGGCACCCTGCATCACGGTCCGCAGGTCGCGCACGGTCTGCTCGACCTTGGGCACGAGCGCGTCGACGCGGGACTGCCAGCCGGGTGCGTACTTGGGCTCGCAGGGGCCCTGGGAGAGCAGGTAGCGCTCGACGCAGTCGGTCATCACGGGGCCGAACTGGAGGTCGTCGTTGGCGCCGGCGACGAGCAGCACCATCTTGATGCGGGTGTTGCGCGCCTTGATGGCCAGGTTGTCGCTCTGGACGAGCTCGTCGGCGTACTGCTTCGTGCCGCCGATCCGGATGTTGCCGGTGTACGCGCCGGAGCAGGCCACGTTGAACGTGAGGTCCGCGGGGATCCCGGTGCGGTGGATGGCGGAGTCGGGCGAGCGGTGGCACCAGTTGTCGGGGCCGTTGGTGGGCGACTCGTAGTTCCCGACGCCCTCGCCGGAGATCTCGCTGTCGCCCAGCGAGATGAGCCCGGTCCTGCGCTGGGCGAACGGGCGTTCCTCGGGGCTTCCGTAGATCTTGGTGGCCTCCGCGGCGCGGATCGCCTCCAGCTCGGGAGGGAGCGGTACGGAGGTGATTCCGGCCGCGCCGCTCGTGTCGGCCGCGCCCGCGGGGGCCGCGGCCGTCATGCTGCCGAGGGCCGCCGCGGCTGCGGCGAGAGCGGCGATCGGCCAGCGGAGTCTGTACCTGGTGCGCCTCATTGCGCCTCCTGGAAGTGGGGTTACCCACGGTTTTTACTGGCCGGTAAGCGCCTTGGGAATACGTCGAACAAGACAAGTGCTCAACTTTTGTAGGAGGTTGACGAACCATGAGCAACGAAGACGGCTACCGCATCGAGCACGACTCCATGGGTGAGGTCCGCGTCCCCGCCCACGCCAAGTGGCGCGCCCAGACCCAGCGCGCGGTGGAGAACTTCCCGGTCAGCGGGCAGCGCCTGGAGCGCGCCCACATCGAGGCCCTGGCCCGCATCAAGGCCGCCGCCGCCAAGGTCAACGCCGAGCTCGGCGTGCTCGACCCGGACGTCGCGCGGGCCGTCCAGGAGGCGGCGGCGGAGGTCGCGGAGGGGCGCTGGGACGAGCACTTCCCGGTGGACGTCTTCCAGACCGGCTCCGGCACCTCCTCCAACATGAACACCAACGAGGTGCTCGCCACCCTCGCCACCGAGCGGCTCGGCCGGGACGTCCACCCCAACGACCACGTGAACGCCTCCCAGTCGTCCAACGACGTCTTCCCGTCCTCCATCCACATCGCCGCGACCGCCGCCGTCACCCACGACCTGATCCCGGCGCTCGACCGGCTGACCGTCTCCCTGGAGCGGAAATCAGCCGAATTCGCGAGCGTCGTGAAGTCGGGCCGTACGCATCTGATGGACGCCACACCGGTCACCCTCGGGCAGGAGTTCGGCGGTTACGCGGCCCAGGTCAGGTACGGGATCGAACGGCTGCGCGCCTCGCTGCCCCGGCTCGCCGAACTGCCGCTGGGCGGCACCGCCGTCGGCACCGGCATCAACACCCCGCCCGGCTTCTCCGCCGCCGTCATCGCCGAGGTCGCCCGCGCCACCGGCCTGCCGCTCACCGAGGCCCGCGACCACTTCGAGGCGCAGGGCGCCCGCGACGGGCTGGTCGAGACGTCCGGGCAGCTCAGGACCATCGCCGTGTCGCTGACGAAGATCGCCAACGATCTGCGCTGGATGTCCAGCGGCCCGCGCACCGGC
Organism: Streptomyces sp. NPDC004788; assembly: GCF_053601115.1. Classification (NCBI taxonomy): domain Bacteria; kingdom Bacillati; phylum Actinomycetota; class Actinomycetes; order Kitasatosporales; family Streptomycetaceae; genus Streptomyces; species Streptomyces sp. NPDC004788. The sequence continues at coordinate 51,049 of NZ_JBSGBF010000025.1, read as the reverse complement.
CTCGCCGAGATCAACCTGCCCGACCTCCAGCCGGGCTCGTCGATCATGCCGGGCAAGGTGAACCCGGTGATCCCCGAGGCGGTCCTGATGGTCGCCGCCCAGGTGACCGGAAACGACACCACGGTGGCCGTGGCCGGCGCGGCCGGGAACTTCGAGCTCAACGTGATGCTGCCGGTCATGGCCAAGAACCTGCTGGAATCCGTGCGGCTTCTCGCCAACGCGGCCCGCCTGCTCGCCGACCGCACGGTCGACGGCATCACCGCCAACGCCGAGCGGGCCCGCGAGTACGCCGAGTCCTCGCCGTCCGTCGTGACCCCGCTGAACAAGTACATCGGCTACGAGGAGGCCGCCAAGGTCGCCAAGAGGTCGCTGGCCGAGCGCAGGACGATCCGGGAGGTCGTCCTGGACTCCGGGTACGTCGAGCGGGGCGACCTGACCCTCGAACAGCTCGACGAAGCGCTCGACGTCCTGCGCATGACCCGCCCCTGACCGATCCTTGCCGTGCCCCTGACCGATCCGTGACCTTCGCCGCAGCGCCGCCGGGGACCCGCCCCTAAGATCTGCGCATGACAGGATCCGGCCGCTCCCCGCACTGGGCGCCGGGGGATCACATCCTCTGGCGCTACCGCGACAACGGCACCGGCGACGTGCACATCTGCCGCCCGGTGACCGTCGTCCAGGACACCCCGGAGCTCCTCGCGGTCTGGATGGCCCCAGGCACCGAGCTGGTCAAACCGGTCCTGGCCGACGGCACCCCCGTGCACGAGGAGCCGCTGGCCACCCGCTACACCGCGCCCCGCACCACCACGCGCTCGCACTGGCACGGCACCGGCGTCCTCAAGCTGGCCGCGCCGGGCGACCCGTGGTCGGTGTGGCTGTTCTGGGAGCGGGGCTGGCGGTTCCGCAGCTGGTACGTGAACCTGGAGGAGCCCCGCGCCCGCTGGGACGGCGGCGTCGACTCCGAGGACCACTTCCTCGACCTCTCCGTCTACCCGGACCACACCTGGAAGTGGCGGGACGAGGACGAGTTCGCCCAGGCGCAGCGGGCCGGCCTGATGGACGCCCGGCAGGCCGCCCGGGTCTCGGCGGCGGGGCAGGCGGCCCTGGAGCTGGTCCGGGCCTGGGGGGCGCCGTTCTCGGCCGGCTGGGAGGACTGGCGGCCCGACCCGGCCTGGCCCGTACCCGAACTGCCGGCCGACTGGGATCGCACCCCGGCGCACACCAGGTCATGAGACCCTTGCTGGGCCCCCGGGGTGCAACCGTAGGATCGTCCTCCGCAAGCACCTGGACCAGCACCGGGACCAGCGCCCGACGGATCGGACAGCACGTCAGAGACCAAGCCCGCGACCGGGCCTGACCATCAGTCACCCAGGAGCGTCTCATGAGGGGGAGAGCAGTGTCGGAGCCGTGCGCGGGTGCCTTCCCCCCCTCCCCCGCATCGACCTCGCCCCGGGGGTTTAGCCCTGCCGAAGGCGCGGCATCGGCGATGAGAGCGCGTGCAACGCACCACCGGCCCGGACGGACGGAATCCCAGGCGTGACGGAGCATCCCACCTCCCACGAAGGCCGCAAGGCGATGGCCGCGCGACCGCAGGAACGCACTCGCCCCCGCCAGGAGCCGGCGGCCGCGGCGGCCGTCGCGGTGCCCGCGCCGGCGCCCGGCGGGCACGGCGACAAGCCCGGCGCCGCCGGCAGCGCCGACGCCGCGGCGGCGCGGCGCGAGGGCGAGCGGCTGCGGTTCGTGGGCGCCGCGACCCGGCGCATCGCACGCGGCCTCGACCTCGACGAGATCGTCCTCGGCCTGTGCCGGGCGACCGTGCCGACGTTCTCCGACGCCATCCTGGTCTATCTGCGCGACCCGCTGCCGGTCGGCGACGAGCGCCCGGCCGAGCCCTTCGTGCTGCGGCTGCGCCGCACCGACCGGCTGCGGTTAACGGACCTGGAGGGCGAGGAGCTCGTCCTCGTACCCGATCCGGATCCGACGCCCGCGGCCGAGCTGTGCGAGGTCCGTTCGGGCGGCGCGCTCGCCGAGGTGCTGCGCGGGGTGCGGCCGGTGCCCGGCGACTCCGCCGCCGCCCGCGCCGCGCTGCCGGAGCTGCTGGGCCCGGACCATCCGCTGCCCGCCGGGCACCGGGCCATACTCGCGCCGCTGCGGGGGCGGCGGCGGGTGATCGGCGCGGCCGTGTTCCTGCGCCGCCCGGAACGGGCCGCGTTCGAGCCGAACGACCTGCTCGTCGCGGCCCAGTTGGCGACCCACACCGCCCTCGGCATCGACAAGGCGGTGCTCTACGGCCGCGAGGCCTACATCGCGGACGAGTTGCAGCGCACCATGCTGCCCGACTCGCTGCCGCAGCCGACCGGCGTCCGGCTGGCCTCCCGCTACCTGCCGGCGGCGGAGACGGCCCGGGTCGGCGGCGACTGGTACGACGCCATCCCGCTGCCCGGCAGCCGGGTCGCGCTCGTCGTCGGCGACGTCATGGGCCACTCCATGACCTCGGCGGCGATCATGGGCCAGCTGCGCACCACCGCGCAGACCCTGGCCGGGCTCGACCTGCCGCCGCAGGAGGTCCTGCACCACCTGGACGAGCAGGCCCAGCGGCTCGGCGAGAACCGCATGGCGACCTGCATGTACGCGGTGTACGACCCGGTGTCGCACCGGATCACCATCGCCAACGCGGGCCATCCGCCGCCGATACTGCTGCACCTGGGCGGCCGGGCCGAGGTGCTCCGGGTCCCGCCGGGCGCGCCGATCGGCGTCGGCGGGGTGGACTTCGAGGCGGTGGAGCTGGACGCGCCGGCCGGGGCCACGCTGCTGCTCTACACGGACGGTCTCGTGGAGTCCCGGCTGCGGGACGTGTGGACCGGGATAGAGCAGCTGCGCGAGCGGCTCGCGGCGACGGCCCAGCTCACCGGTCCCGACCACGCGCCGCCGCTGGAGGCGCTGTGCGACGACGTGCTCGACATGCTCGGCCCGGGCGACCGGGACGACGACATCGCGCTGCTCGCGGCCCGCTTCGACGGGATCGCGCCGAGCGACGTGGCGTACTGGTTCCTGGAGCCGGAGGACGCGGCCCCGGGCCGGGCCCGCCGGCTGGCCCGACGGGCGCTCGCCCGCTGGGATCTGGAGGAGCTCACGGACTCGGTGGAGCTGCTCGTCAGCGAGGTCGTGACGAACGCCGTGCGGTACGCGGAGCGGCCGGTGACGCTGCGGTTGCTGCGCACGGACGTGCTGCGCTGCGAGGTCGGCGACGACTCGCCGCAGCTGCCCCGGCAGCGGCGGGCGCGGGACACCGACGAGGGCGGCCGCGGTCTGTTCCTGGTGAACCGGCTGGCCCGGCGGTGGGGCGCGACGCGGCTCTCGGGCGGCAAGGTGGTGTGGTTCGAGCTGGCGACGCGCTGAGCCCGTACCCGTAGGGCCGTCTGCCGGTGCGTACGAAGAAGGGCCGGACCCCCGGGTGGGGGTCCGGCCCTTTCGTCACCGGTCTGATCGGCCTGTCACCGGCCTGTCACTGGCCCGTCGGCTTTCCGTCGACGGTGCCCGAGCTGCCGTCCGGGAGCGGCGGCAGCGTCGGGTCGGTCGTCTTCGTCCGGGTCGGCGTCGGCTCCGGCGGGGTCGTCGCGGTCGCAGTGGGCGGCTGCGGCGGGGTGGTGCCGGTCGGCGTCGGCGGCTGCGTCGGCGCGGAGCTCGCGTCGGAGGGCGTGCCGGTCGGGGTCGGCGAGCCGGTGGTCGCGGTCGGCGTCGGGGCGGTGTCGCCGCCGGAGGTGCCGTCCGTCTCCAGGTCGAAGGCGGTGTCCGAGCCGCCGCCGAGGGCCTTGGTGGTGTAGGCGCCCCAGATCTCGGCCGGGGTCTTGCCGCCGTTGGCGCGGCCCGGGTTGATCTTGTTGGTCAGGGTGACCTGGTTGCCCACGGAGTCCTCGCCGAACAGGCCGACGGCGGTGACCAGCTCGGGCGTGTAGCCGACGAACCAGGCCGAGCGGTTGTTCTCGGAGGTGCCGGTCTTGCCGGCGGCCTGGTACGGGCCGGCGGCGCGGAAGCCGGAGCCGGCCTGGACCACGCCCTCCATGGCCTTGGTGGTGGTGTCGGCGGCCTCGCGGCTGATGACCCGCTCGCCGATCGACTTCACCGGCTCGACCGTGCGGTCCTTGTGCTCGGCGGACTTCACGACCGTCGGGGTGACCTTGACGCCGTGGTTGTCGAGGGTGGCGTAGGCGCCGGCCATGTCCATGGTGGAGGCGCCCATGACGCCGAGCGACATGGCGGGGGTCGCGCCGAAGTCCTTGCCGTCCTTGAGGCCGAGCGCGATGCCGGTCTGCTTGGCCTTGGTGGGGCCGACGTCGACGATCATCTGGGCGTAGACCGAGTTGATCGAGCTGTTGGTGGCCTTCTGGACGGTGACCGGCCCGTAGTTCTGGCCGTCCTCGTTCTCCGGCGCGAAGGAGATGGCGCTGCCGACGACCGGTCGCCCGCTGGTGCCGTCGTAGATCGTGCCGAGGCCGATCTTGCGGCCGTCCTGGGTCTCGGCGTGGTTGTCGAGCGCGGAGGCGAGGACGATCGGCTTGTACGTGGAGGCCGGCTGGTAGTCGCGCCGGGTGGCGTTGTTCGTCCAGTGCTCGGTCGCGCCGACGCCGCCGTACATGGCGACGACCGCGCCGGTCTTCGGGTCGACGGAGGTGGCGCCGGCCTGGACGGAGGCGTTCTTCTTGCTGTTCTCGCGGTCGAGCTTGGCCTCCAGCTCCTCGTCGACCGCCTTGACCAGGGCCTTCTGCTTCTTCTCGTCGATGTTGAGGGTGATCGTCCAGCCGCCGGCCTTCAGGTCCTCCTCGCTGACGCCCTGGCGCATCAGCTCCTGGTTGGCCGCCTCGACGATGTAGCCGGACTGGCCGCTCATGCCCTTGGGGGCCTTGGGCTTCTGCGGGGCGGGGAACTTCAGCCCGGCGCGCTTGCCGGCGTCCAGCCAGCCCTGCTCGACCATGTTGTCGAGGACGTAGTTCCAGCGCGCCTCGACGAGCTTGCGGCCCTCGGGGCCGGCGAAGGTCCAGTCGTACTGGCTGGGGGCCTGGAGCACGGAGGCGAGGTAGGCGCCCTGGGCGACGGTCAGCCTGGTGGTGTCCACGCCGTAGTACGCCTGCGCCGCGGCCTGGATGCCGTAGGCGTTCCGGCCGTAGTAGCTGGTGTTCATGTAGCCGGCGAGGATCTCGCTCTTCTTCATGCGCTGGTCGACCTTGAGCGCGATGACCATTTCCTTGAGCTTGCGGGTCGCCGTCTGGTCCTGGCTCAGGTAGTAGTTCTTGACGTACTGCTGGGTGATCGTCGAACCGCCCTGCTTGCCCTTGCCGGTGAGGGTGTTCCAGGCGGCGCGGGCGGTGCCGAGGATGTCGACGCCGTTGTCCTTGTAGAACGTCTTGTTCTCGGCGGCGACGAAGCTGCGCTGGACGTCCAGCGGGACCTTCTCCAGGCCCACGATCTCCCGGTTGATCTTGCCCGTGCGGGCCATGACCTTGCCGTTGGAGTACTTGTAGACGTTGCTCTGGAGGGTCGCGTCCGCGTTGGCCGTCGGCACCGGGACCATCAGGTAGAGCGCGTAGAACGCGCCCATGGCGAGCAGAGCGCCCACGAGGAACGTGCCCAGGAGTCTCTTCCAGGTGAAGAGGCGGCGTATGCGCCCCTTGCCCGCCTGGCTCTTGCCCGTACGGCCCATGTCCTCGTTCGCTCCGCTCGTCTTCGAAATCAGCTCAGCAAGCTAACACCGCCGATCGCGACAAAGAGCGATCCATCCGGCTTTTCCGGGCGTGAGAATGAGCACCCACGCCCAAGGGAACCGACGCTTCACGGGCTGGGATGGTTGTGTGCCGCCGGTCACAGAACTGGCGTCCGGTACCGCGAGGGGCCGCTATACATCGTGCGTATACACCCCATGTACAGTGACGGGCATGTCCATCGGTCACACCCTTCTCGGGCTCCTGGAGTCCGGCCCGCGCCACGGCTACGACCTCAAGCGCGCCTTCGACGAGCGCTTCGGCCACGACCGGCCCCTGCACTACGGGCAGGTCTACTCGACCATGTCCCGGCTCCTGAAGAACGGCCTCGTCGAGGTCGACGGCATCGAGGCCGGCGGCGGCCCCGAGCGCAAGCGGTACGCCATCACCGAGGCCGGCGTCACCGATGTCGCGCACTGGCTGTCGACCCCCGAGAAGCCGGAGCCGTACCTCCAGTCCACGCTCTACACCAAGGTCGTCCTCGCCCTCCTCACCGGCCGCGGCGCCGCCGAGATCCTGGACGTGCAGCGCGCCGAGCACCTGCGCCTGATGCGCGAGCTCACCCGGCGCAAGAAGGACGGCGACCTCGCCGACCAGCTGATCTGCGACCACGCGCTCTTCCACCTGGAAGCCGACCTGCGCTGGCTGGAACTGACCGCCGCCCGGCTCGACCGGCTCGCCGAGGAGCTCCACCGATGAGCCCCCTGCTCGAAGCGGCCGGCCTCACCAAGGCGTACGGGCCGACCCCCGCCCTCACCGGCGCCGACTTCTCCCTGCGGGCCGGCGAGGTCGTCGCCGTGATGGGCCCCTCCGGCTCGGGCAAGTCCACGCTGCTGCACTGCCTCGCCGGCATCGTCCGCCCCGACACCGGCACCATCCACTACGACGGCCGCGAACTCACCGCGATGAGCGACTCCGCGCGCAGCGCGCTGCGCCGCTGCGACTTCGGCTTCGTCTTCCAGTTCGGCCAGCTGGTGCCCGAGCTGACCTGCGCCGAGAACGTCGCCCTGCCACTCCGGCTGAACGGCGAACGACGCAAGGACGCCGAGCGCCGCGCCGGCGAGTGGCTGGCCCGCCTGGAGGTCGAGGACGTGGCCGGAAAGCGCCCCGGCGAGATCTCCGGCGGCCAGGGCCAGCGGGTCGCCGTCGCCCGCGCGCTCGTCACCGCACCGCGGGTGATCTTCGCCGACGAGCCGACCGGCGCCCTCGACTCGCTCAACGGCGAGCGCGTGATGCGGCTGCTGACCGACGCCTCCCGGGACACCGGCGCCGCCGTCGTCCTGGTCACCCACGAGGCCCGCGTCGCCGCCTACTCCGACCGCGAGATCGTGGTCCGCGACGGCGCCGTGCGGGACACGGAGTGGGCGGCATGAAACTGCGTTCCTCCGTACGGCGCTGGGCCGGGGACCTCGGGCTCGGCGCCCGCTTCGCCGTCACCGGCGGCCGCGGCGGCTGGCTCCGTACGGCCCTGACCGCCATCGGCATCGGCATCGGCGTGGCGCTGCTGCTCGTCGCCGCGTCCCTGCCGAACATGACCTTCCAGCGAGAGGTACGGGACTCCGCCCGCGCCGTCGACGCGAGCCGGGAGGTCACCCGGCCCGGACCGGACACCTTTCTCTACGCCGAGCAGGAGACCCTCTTCCGCGCCGACACGGTCACCGGACTCCTGCTGCGCCCCGAGGGCCCGCACCCCGCTGTTCCCCCGGGAGCGCCGGAGGTGCCCGCGGCCGGCGAGATGCTGGTCTCCCCGGCCCTCCGCGACCTGCTCGCCTCCCCCGAGGGCGCGCTCCTGCGCGCCCGCCTCCCGTACGAGATCACCGGCACCCTCGGCCAGGCGGGACTGATCGGCCCGGCCGAACTCCGTTACGTGGCGGGCGACGCGACCCTCACGCCCGGCGCCGACGTCAACCGGGGCGAGCGCTACGGCTGGTCCGTGCCGCAGGAGCCCGCCAACGCCTTCCTGCTGCTCCTCGTCGTCATCGCCTGCGTCGTCCTGCTTCTTCCCGTCCTCGTCTTCATCGCGGCCGCCGTCCGCTTCGGCGGCGAGCAGCGCGACCGGCGGCTCGCCGCGCTCCGGCTCGTCGGCGCCGACAACGCCATGACCCGGCGGATCGCGGCCGGCGAGTCCCTCGCGGGCGCGCTGCTGGGGCTCGCGGCCGGCGCCGGGTTCTTCGCCGTGGCCCGGCAGCTCGCCGGCACCTTCCAGATCTGGGACGTCAACGCCTTCCCGTCCGACGTGACCCCGGTGCCCTGGCTCGCCGCCCTGACCGTGGCCTCCGTGCCCGTCGCCGCCGTCCTCGTCAGCCTCGTGGCCCTGCGCGGGGTCGCCATCGAACCGCTCGGCATCGTCCGGTCCACCGCCCCGAAGCCGCGCCGGCTCGTCTGGCGCCTGCTCGTGCTCCTCGCGGGCGTCGGGCTGCTCGTGCCGACCGTCGGCCGCGTCGAGGCCACCGGCACCTCCATCGACACCGTCGGCATCACCGCCGGCGCCACACTGACCCTCATCGGCCTCACCACCCTGCTGCCCTGGCTGGTGGAGGCCCTGGTCAGGCGGCTGAGCGGCGGGCCCGTCGCCTGGCAGCTCGCCACCCGCCGGCTCCAGCTCAGCAGCGGCACCGCCGCCCGTACGGTCAGCGGCATCGTCGTCGCGGCGGCCGGCGCGATCGCCCTGCAGATGCTGTTCCAGGCCATGCAGAGCGACTTCATGCACGTCACGAACATGGACACCGCCCGCGCCCAGCTGGAGACCAGGGTCGGCGCCCACGGCGGCGACGACGCCCGGCGCGCCATCGACGCGCTCGGACGGACCGAGGGTGTCACCGGCGTCATCGGCACCATCGAGTCGAACGTCTACTGGCCCGGGCAGCTGAAGAAGAGCGACGAGGTCGGGCCGATCACCTCGATCGCCGTCGGCGACTGCGCCTCCCTGAAGGAGCTGGCCCACCTGCCGTCCTGCGCCGACGGCGACGTCTTCGTCGCCCTCGCGCACGGCAAGGAGGGGCCGGAGGACGCCTGGGTCAAGCGGACCGCCCGGCCCGGAGCCCTCGTCGCGCTGCGCGAACCGCACCCCGGGCCCGGTGCACTGCCGACCTGGCGCATTCCGGCCACCGCCCGCTACGTCGACGCGCGCCACGACCCCATGGGCCGGATCCAGTTCGGCGTGCTCGCCACCCCGAAGGCCATCGACGCCACCCGGCTCGAACACCCCGAGGCCGGCGCCATGATCCGCCTCGACCCGGCGGTGCCCGACGCCGCCGAACACGTACGGAACACGGCCGCCGCCCTCGACCCGCTCACCCGCGTCATCACCCTGCAGAACTTCGAACGCGACGGGCGCTTCAGCAGCGTCCGCACCGGCATCCTGGCCGGGGCCACGCTCACCATGCTGCTCGTCGCCGCCTCCCTCCTGGTCACCACCCTGGAACAACTGCGCGAACGCAAGCGGCTGCTCTCCTCGCTCGTCGCCTTCGGCACCCGGCGCAGCACCCTCGGCTGGTCGGTGCTCTGGCAGACGGCCGTGCCGATCGCGCTCGGCATGACGCTGTCCCTGGCCGGCGGACTCGGGCTCGGCGTGCTGCTCCTGCGGATGATCGGCAAGCAGGTCGCGGACTGGTGGGTGTTCCTGCCGGTGACGGGGGTCGGCGCCGCGCTGATCCTGCTCGTCACGGTGCTGAGCCTGCCGCTGCTGTGGCGGATGATGCGCGCCGACGGCCTGCGGACGGAATGAGCGGATCACCCGGGCCGGCCACCACCGCCTAGCCCGCCGGAACGATCCGCACCGGAAGGCCCTCCATCGCCTCCCGCAGCGAGCCCGCCAGCTCCTCGAACTCGGACTGGCGGGCCGCCCCCGCCCGCATCGCAAGCGCGATCCGCCGCGACGGCGCCGGCTCCGCGAAGTCCCCGGTGAGCAGCGCGCCGTTGCGGGCCGTCTCCACCTTCACCGCGGTCCGCGGCAACAGGGTCACCCCGAGCCCGCCCGCCACCAGCTGCACCAGCGTCGACAGCCCCGCCGCCGTCGTCGTCACCGCCGCCCCCTCCGTACGCCCCGCCTCCCGGCAGACGTCGAGCGCCTGGTCCCGCAGACAGTGCCCCTCGTCGAGCAGCAGCAGCTTCAGCTCCCGCAGCGCCTCCCGCGGAATGTCCCCGCGCCCCGCCAGCGGATGCCCCTGCGAGGTCACGAGCACGAAGTCCTCGTCGAACAACGGCAGCTCCGTCACCCCCGGCACCCCCAACGGCACCGCGAGCAGCAACAGATCGAGCCGTCCCGCCGCGAGCCCCTCAAGGAGCGACGACGTCTGCTCCTCGTGCACCTGCAGATCCAGCTCCGGATACCGCTCGTGCACCAGCCTGAGCACCGTCGGCAGCAGATACGGCGCCACCGTCGGAATCACCCCGAGCCGCAGCACCCCCGTGAACGGCGCCTGCGCCGCCTCCGCCTCCTCCATCAGCTCCCCCACCGCGTCGAGCACCGCATGCGCCCGCACGGCAAGCCGCTCCCCCGCCGGCGAGAGCAGCACCTTCCGCGTCGTACGCTCGAGGAGCTGGACGCCAAGTGCCTCTTCGAGGGCCGAGACCGCACCCGACAGCGCCGGCTGACTCATCCCGATGGCCGCCGCCGCGTCCCGGAAGTGCAGATGCTCCGCGACCGCCGCGAACGCTCTGAGCTGGGACAGACTGGGCTGCTTCACACGCCGCACCGGAATCACTGATAACCACCTTCGATCAACGCGACCGAGTCTAGCTATTTCACTGATCAATGGGCTCCATGTCAGGATGTGAGACGTCCAACCCCTCACGGAAGCCCCCAAAAGGGACCCTTCCGACCTTGCAAGGAGAGCGCGTGCTCACTGTCGGTGACAAGTTCCCCACCTACGACCTGACCGCCTGCGTGTCGCTGGAGAGCGGCAAGGAGTTCGCTCAGATCGACCACAAGACCTACGAGGGCAAGTGGCGCGTGGTGTTCTTCTGGCCGAAGGACTTCACCTTCGTCTGCCCGACCGAGATCGCCGCGTTCGGCAAGCTGAACGACGAGTTCGCCGACCGTGACGCGCAGATCCTGGGTGTCTCCGGTGACTCGGAGTTCGTGCACCACGCCTGGCGCAAGGACCACGCCGACCTGCGTGACCTGCCCTTCCCGATGCTGGCCGACTCGAAGCACGAGCTGATGCGCGACTGTGGTGTCGAGGGCGCCGACGGTTTCGCGCAGCGTGCCGTGTTCGTGATCGACCCGAACAACGAGATCCAGTTCGTCATGGTGACCGCCGGCTCCGTCGGCCGTAACCCGAAGGAGGTCCTGCGGGTGCTCGACGCGCTGCAGACCGACGAGCTGTGCCCGTGCAACTGGAACAAGGGCGAGGACACCCTCGACGCGGCCGCGCTGCTGGCCGGTGAGTGAGCATGGCGCTCGATGAGCTGAAGGCCGCCGTACCGGACTTCGCCAAGGACCTGAAGCTGAACCTCGGTTCGGTGATCGGCAACAGCGAGCTGCCGCAGCAGCAGCTGTGGGGCACGGTGCTCGCCTGCGCGATCGCCTCCCGTTCGCCGAAGGTGCTGAAGGAGCTGGAGCCGGAGGCCCAGGCCAACCTGAAGCCCGAGGCGTACCAGGCCGCGAAGTCGGCCGCCGCGATCATGGCGATGAACAACGTCTTCTACCGGACCCGGCACCTGCTGTCGGACCCGGAGTACGGGACGATGCGCGCCGGTCTGCGGATGAACGTCATCGGCAACCCGGGCGTCGAGAAGGTCGACTTCGAGCTGTGGTCGCTGGCCGTCTCCGCGATCAACGGCTGTGGCCAGTGCCTGGACTCGCACGAGCAGGTCCTGCGCAAGGCCGGTGTCGACCGCGAGACGATCCAGGAGGCCGTGAAGATCGCCGCGGTCATCCAGGCGGTCGGCGTGACGCTGGACGCCGAGGCGGTCCTGGCCGAGTAGGGCCCGCCGCAGAGCACGCAGAGCACGACGAAGGCCCCGGGGTTCGGAGAACCCCGGGGCCTTCGTCGTGTCCGTACCGGCGCCTACTTCTTCAGCGCGGCCATCAGCTGCCTCATGTCCTCGACGAGATACGTCCGCATGGCGGCCGGGTCGAGCTTCGGTACGTTGTCGCGGGGGATGCCGTGCTCGTCGAGCTCCTCCGCCCGGACGTTGAAGCTGAGCTCGGCCTGTCCATCGAGGACTTCGAGCGAGGTGTCACCCAGCGGTCCGCCGGCGTAGGCCATGTCCCCGAGGCCGGCGATCCAGTCGCCACCGCCGAGGCCCCCCGGGTCCGCCCGCAGGGCCTCGAACTCCGGTCGGGGGTCGGTGACCCGGTGCAGCCGGTAGTCGATGCTCACCTCGTACGGGATGTTGCCGGACTTGAGGTACACGGAGCAGCTCCAGGAGAAGTAGGCGGGCTGCTCCACCTTGTAGGGCTCCTGGTGCACGGCCCTGTCGCCGGTGTCCCTCGGGCCGATCGCCGAGGTCAGGCCCTCCAGCTTCGCCGCCTTGCAGGGGTCGCGGTCCGTGCGGTAGCCGCCGAGGTCGGGGCCGGCGTCGCGGGCGTGCCCGTACGCGTAGAGCCCGCCGGCCCAGACGGCGGAGGCGACGACCGCGCCGCCGAGCGCCCACAGCCAGGGGCGGCGGGCCCGGGGGGTCCGGGGCCGCCCGGGCTCCTGGGCGAAGTACGGCGGAGGGCCGGCGTCGGGGAAGGCGGGGCCGCCGACGAGTTCGGGTTCGGAGATCACGCGTCGACTCCCGGGAGACGGTCGGTCGAGCCGGGCGCCGGGGTGGGCGCGACCTCGAAGGCGGTGGCGCCGCGCGGTTCGGGCGTGGCGCGCAGAGCCTGTTCGGTGCTGTACGCGCGGAGGTAGCCGACCACGGTGTTGAGGACGGCGACCAGCGGGACGGCGACGACGGCGCCGCCGATGCCGGCGGTGAGCCCGCCGGCGGCGACGGCGAGGACGACGGCGAGCGGGTGGACGCGGACGGCCCGGCCGAGGATGAACGGCTGGAGGACGTGGCCTTCGATCTGCTGCACGGCGAGGACGACGACGAGCACCATGAGCGCGGTGAACACGCCGTTGGTGACGAGGGCGACGACGCAAGCGAGGGCGCCGGAGACGACGGCGCCGACGAGCGGGACGAAGGCGAAGAGGAAGATGAAGACGGCGAGCGGCACGGCCATCGGCACGTCGAGGAACCACAGGCCGATGCCGATGAAGACGGCGTCGATGAGGGCGACGAGGACGGTGCCGCGGACGTAGGCGGTGAGGGTGCGCCAGGCGCGCGGGCCCGCGCCGGCGACGCCGGGCCTGGCCTGGGCGGGCACCAGCTTGAGCGTCCACTCCCAGACCTTCTTCCCGTCGTAGAGCAGGAAGAGGGTGCAGAACATGGCCAGCAGGATGCCGGTCATGCCCTCCACGATGACGGTGACGCCCTGGAGTCCGGCGGAGGTGATCTGTTCGGCGTTGGCGCCGATGGCCTCGCTGAGGTTCTTGGCGATGTCGTTGATCTGCTGCTCGGTGACGTGGAACGGGCTGTCGAGCGCCCAGTGCTTGAGCTCCTCGATGCCGTCCTTGACCCGGTCGGACAGGTTGTCGACGTTGTCCATGACCTGCCAGACCACGAACCAGCCGACCAGGCCCATGATCACGAAGCCGGAGACGGCGGTGATGGCGGTGGCGAGGCCGCGCGGCAGGCCCTTGCGGCGCAGCAGGGCGACGGTGGGCTGGAGCAGCGCGGTGATGAGGAGGGCGGCGACGAAGGCGAGGACGACCAGCTGGACGGAGCTGATGACCTTCATCAGGACCCAGACGGTGCCGGCGAGGACGAGCAGGCGCCAGCCGGCCTCGGCGGCGACGCGCATGCCCCAGGGGATGGCGGCGACGGGGTCGGGGCGGGCGGCGACGGCGGGTGCGTACGCGGGGGGCGCGGGTACGGAGGCGGAGGCGGAGGCGGGCTTGTCCGCGCCCTCCGTCGCCGTGGGGGTCGGCGCGGCGGTCGGCGCGGCGGTCGGTTCCGGCGCGGGGGCGAGGCCCAGGTCGCGGTCCCGGTCGAGGTCGTGTCCGGCGGCCAGGCGGGCCGGGTCCACCGCGGTGTACGGCTCCGGGGCGGCGTACGGCTCCGGCGTCGCGTACGGCGGTCCCGCGGGGTCCTCGCGTCCGGCCTCCGCGCGGCGTTCCTCAAGGCGTTCGCCCATCCGGCTCAGGCTCCTGCCCAGCCGGTTCAGCCATCCTGGCAGTCTCGACATGCTCTTCCCTCTCCCCCCTCGGGTCCTCGAAACTACACCTACCTACAGGCGAAGCCCCTCACCGGAAGACGGTGAGGGGCTTCGAAGGGTTGAGCGGAGGCCGCTGCCGGTCCTAGTACCAGCGGTTGGCCTGCCAGAACGACCAGGCGCCGCAGGGGCTGCCGTAGCGGCCGTTCATGTAGCTGAGGCCCCACTTGATCTGGGTGGCCGGGTTGGTCTGCCAGTCGGCGCCGGCGGAGGCCATCTTGGAGCCCGGGAGGGCCTGGACGAGGCCGTAGGCGCCGGAAGAGGCGTTGGTGGCGCGGTAGTTCCAGCCCGACTCGTGGCTCACGATGTTGCTGAAGCAGGTGAACTGGTCGCCGGCCATCATCTGACGGGCCATGGCCTTGACGTCGGAGATGGAGTACGACCCCTGGGCGGCGAAGCTCGTGGCGTCGCGGAGGGCGGACCGGCTGGCGCGCTCGGCCTCGGCGTCCTTGCGCTCCTTCTCGGCCTTGTCGGCGGCCGTCTTCTTGGCCTCGGCGTCCTTGGCGGCCTGGATGCGGGCGGCTTCCTCGGCGGACTTGCGCGCGAGGGAGTCGGCGGCGGCGGCCTGGACGTCGGCCTGCTCCGAGAGCGAGGAGACCTGTACCTGGGCCTGCTCGCCCGCGGGGATGTCCGCGAGCAGCGTCGCGTCGGCCGCGGTGGCCTCGAAGTTGTCGTTCGAGGGCTGCGCGGCGTTGCCCGAGGCGACACCGGCGATGGCGCCGACAGTGGTGACCGCAGTGGCCGAAGCCACCGCGAATCCCCGGACCGAGATCCGGCTCACACGGTTTCCTTCCACAATCACCCGCACGCGTGACCACGCGGGCGAAATCGTGCCCCTGGCGCTGGTCTCCGTTACTAGATGACTAGTGGGTCACAGAAGACACGGGCCCGTGGTGCTGTGGGCGGCATACGGCGAACGGCTGTTGAGTTGTGTGGTGCTGCACCCCTGAGGGTGCACGTGTGCCGTATGCGGGGCCTGACGGAAGCAAGACTCTGCCGGACGGCGACGCCGCAAGGCAATTCCACGTTGCGTGTGAAAGCTCACACCTGGGTGGGCGCACGGGATTTGGCCGATACGGGCGACAGCGCGGCGCCGCCCGGCTAAGCTCTCGCGCTTTGCCGGGCGGCGCCAACTGGCGTCCCATACGGGTCAGATCTGGACGTCCTCCAGCATTTCGGTCACGAGCGCGGCGATCTGCGAGCGCTCGGAGCGGGTGAGCGTGACGTGCGCGAAGAGCGGATGGCCCTTCAGCTTCTCGACGACGGCGACGACTCCGTCGTAGCGGCCCACCCGCAGGTTGTCGCGCTGGGCGACGTCATGGGTGAGCACCACACGGGAATTCGCCCCGATCCGGGACAGAACGGTCAACAGCACGTTCCGCTCCAAGGACTGGGCCTCGTCCACGATGACGAACGCGTCGTGCAGCGAGCGGCCCCGGATGTGGGTGAGCGGCAGCACCTCCAGCATGCCGCGCTGCAGGACCTCCTCGATCACCTCGCGGCCCGCCACGGCCGACAGGGTGTCGAAGACGGCCTGCGCCCACGGGCTCATCTTCTCGGCCTCGGTGCCCGGCAGATAGCCGAGCTCCTGCCCGCCGACCGCGTACAGCGGACGGAACACCATCACCTTCTGGTGCTGACGGCGCTCCAGGACCGCCTCCAGGCCGGCGCAGAGCGCGAGCGCCGACTTGCCGGTGCCGGCCCGGCCGCCCATGGAGACGATGCCGACGTCCGGGTCGAGCAGCAGGTCGAGCGCGATCCGCTGTTCGGCGCTGCGGCCGCGGATGCCGAAGGCCTCCCGGTCGCCGCGCACCAGCCGGACGTTGCCCTCGGAGGTGACGCGGCCGAGCGCCTTGCCGCGCTCGGACTGCAGCACGAGACCGGTGTGCACCGGCAGTTCGGCCGCCTCCGGCACGTACAGCGTCTCCTGGTCGTAGAGGATGTCGATCTGGTCGGCGGACAGCCCGATCTCGGTCATCCCGGTCCAGCCGGAGGAGTCCGTGATGGCGAGCTCGGCGCGGTACTCCTCGGCGAGCAGGCCCACCGAGGACGCCTTGATCCGCAGCGGCAGGTCCTTGGAGACGACCGTGACGTCGTATCCCTCGGCCTGGAGGTTGCGGGCGACGGCGAGGATCCGGGAGTCGTTGTCGCCGAGCCGGTAGCCGGCCGGAAGGACGCTGGGGTCCGAGTGGTTGAGTTCGACACGCAGGGTGCCGCCCAGCTCCCCGATGGGGAGCGGTGCGTCGAGGCGCCCGTACCGGACCCGGAAGTCGTCGAGCAGGCGCAGCGCCTGCCGGGCGAAGTAACCGAGTTCGGGGTGGTGCCTCTTGGCCTCCAGCTCGGTCACCACGACGATCGGCAGCACGACTTCGTGCTCCTCGAAGCGGGACATCGCGCTGGGGTCGGCCAGCAGGACGCTGGTGTCGAGAACATAGGTGCGCCTGTCGGACAAGCGGCGCTTAGTGCTGGTCACCACGGAAGGACAGACCCCCTTTGTCGACCCCTGAGAGGTCGGGGTGCGACGGCTCCGCGGGCCGCGGAGCCGGTGTCGCGGCGGAATGGGACCGGGCTCAGGCCACGATGCGCGGGCCGAGCGCCGGCCCTCCGCTTCTCCCGTGCGTGTCCCGCACGGTCGTCCTGGTGCAAAGGGCCTCCCGGGTGGCGGTCTCCGTGCCGCTCACTTCACATGGGATATGCCCTCGAACACACGCCGTCATGCCATGGCATATGACGGCGCGTTCATGAACGGAGGGTGACGGGTGGGGCGGGGCGGGCCCCGGGGGGCCTCAGTTGCCGAAGCGGCGGTGCCGGGCCGCGTAGTCGCGCAGCGCCCGCAGGAAGTCGACCTTGCGGAAGGCCGGCCAGTGCACCTCACAGAAGTAGTACTCGGAATGCGCGCTCTGCCACAGCATGAAACCGGACAGGCGCTGCTCGCCGCTGGTGCGGATCACCAGGTCCGGGTCGGGCTGGCCGCGGGTGTAGAGGTGCTCGGAGATCAGGTCGATGTCGACGACCTCGGCCAGCTCCTCGAAGCTGGTGCCGCGCTCCGCGTGGTCGAGGAGCAGGGAGCGGACCGCGTCCGCGATCTCCTGCCGGCCGCCGTAGCCCACGGCGACGTTCACGAGTATGCCCTTGTTGTCCAGGGTGGCCTGCTCGGCCTCCTTGAGCACGGACTGGGTGTGCGCCGGCAGCAGGTCGAGGGTGCCCACGTGGTGCACCCGCCAGCGCCCGTCGGCGGCGAGGGCCCGCACCGCGTCCTCGATGATGCCGAGCAGCGGGAGGAGCTGTTCCTCGGGGCGGTTCAGGTTGTCGGTGGAGAGCATCCAGAGCGTGACGACCTCGACGTCGGTCTCGGCACACCAGCCGAGCAGCTCCTGGATCTTGTCCGCGCCGGCCTTGTGACCCTGCTCCGGGGTGCCGCCGCTGGCCTTGGCCCACCGGCGGTTGCCGTCGAGGATGACACCGATGTGCTTGGGCACCTGGGCGTGATCGAGGCGGCCTTCCACCCGGCGTGCGTAGAGCCCGTACACCAGGTCGCGCAGGTTCACTGTTCTTTACCCCTCCATGCAGTGTCGGCCCCCCGAAGCCGCCACATTACTGCGGACGGGTAACGAGCTCCCAGCCCGGGACTGTCACAAGTCCGTGATAAGCAGAGATACGTGACTGATTCCCCCCTCTACCGCGCCGCCGCGGACCGCTACGACGCCATGGAGTACCGGCGCACGGGCCGCAGCGGGCTCAAGCTCCCCGCGATCTCGCTCGGCCTCTGGCACAACTTCGGCGACGACCGCTCGCTCGACTCGCAGCGGGCGATCCTGCGCCGCGCCTTCGACCTGGGCGTGACCCACTTCGACCTGGCCAACAACTACGGCCCGCCGCCCGGCTCCGCCGAGCTGAACTTCGGCAAGATCTTCGCGCAGGACTTCGCGCCGTACCGGGACGAGCTGATCGTCTCCACGAAGGCCGGCTATCTGATGCACCCCGGGCCGTACGGCGAGTGGGGCTCCCGCAAGTACCTGATGTCGTCGCTCGACGCCTCCCTGAAGCGGATGGGCCTCGACTACGTCGACATCTTCTACTCGCACCGCTTCGACCCTCACACGCCCCTGGAGGAGACGATGGGGGCGCTGGCCTCCGCCGTGCAGCAGGGCAAGGCGCTGTACGTGGGCGTCTCCTCGTACACCAGCGAGCAGACCGCCGAGGCCGCGCGGATCCTCAAGGACATGGGCGTCCCGGCCCTGATCCACCAGCCCTCGTACTCGATGATCAACCGGTGGACGGAGGAGGACGCCCTCCTCGACACCCTGGAGGCGGCCGGCATGGGCTGCATCTCCTTCGTGCCGCTGGCGCAGGGCCTGCTCACCAACAAGTACCTCAAGGGCGTCCCGGAGGGCTCGCGCGCGACCCAGGGCAAGTCCCTCGACCCGAACCTGCTCTCCGACGAGGTGCTGCGCCGGCTGCGCGGCCTCGCCGACATCGCGGAGCGGCGCGGCCAGTCGCTGGCCCAGCTGGCGCTGAAGTGGGTGCTGCGGGACGAGCGGATGACGTCGGCGCTGATCGGCGCGTCGAGCGTGGCGCAGCTGGAGGAGAACGTGGCGGCGCTGCACGGGGCTCCGCTGACGGAGGAGGAACTGAAGGAGATCGACGCGTTCGCCGTCGACACCGAGGGCACCAACATCTGGGCCGGTCGGGGCTGAGCCGGTCCCGTGGCGCGGGCGGGAAAAGAAAACGGGCCGGTCCGTGGGGGGGATACGGACCGGCCCGAGGGGGGGTTTCCACCATAACCCTTCATTAACCGTGTTGTGCGCCACGCGCGCCGACCGGTCACCGCCGATTCGCCCGGAGGCCAAGCGGCACAAGGGCTGTAGCGGCCCGTGGCGGGTTTGCGCCCGGGCGTGGCGGCGGAATCCGTACCTCCCACGGGGGACCCCGGTCACGGGTCGCCCGGTTGACGCGGCGAGGGGGCCGGGCCGCAGGTCAGGAGGTGCCTCGGCGGCGGAGCAGCGTGATGCCGTCACGGCGGGCGACGAGCTCATAGCCGTACGTGCGCTGCGCGGCGGCCAGCTCCGCCTGCTGCTGCTCCAGGGGGTAGGGCCAGTGGCCGCGCCGGTACGGCCAGGCCTCGGGGGCCTCGGGATCGTGGATGATCCATTCGGCCGTGGGCGGCGGCAGGTCCTTGCGCCGGTACTCGTAGAGCCGCCCGCCGACCGGGAAGGTCGGGAAGAGGACGACCGTGCAGCGGGAGGTGAGCTGCGGGGCGAGCCGGTTGGAGGCGGCGACGGTCGCGCCGTCGGGGATCCGCGCGAGGAGCGCCCGGGCCGCCTCCAGGTGCGGGGTGGTGTGCCAGGTGGCCCGCTGTGCGAGCTGCGCCAGCGGGAAGGACGGGACGAGCACGGCGGTCACGGCGAGGACGGTGGCGAGCGCGGCCCGGACCTGGCGCCGGTCGCCTTCGCGGCCTTCGTGGCCTTCCCGGCCGAGGACGTCGAGGAGCCCGGCGAAGACCACGGGCATGAGGATCGCGCTGTAGTGGAAGGCCGTGCCCCAGTGGAAGACGTTCTCCGAGGCCATCCGCCAGCCGAGCGTGGGCAGCGCGATCAGCGCGAGCGGTGAGCGCAGCGCGAGCAGCGCGGACGGGGCGAAGACCAGGATCAGGGTGGTGGCCTTGAGGTCGGGCCGCAGCAGGTCGAGCGGGGCGTGCGCGAGCGCGGAGAGCAGCGAGCCGTGCGCGGCGGCGAGCTGGCCGCCGTGGGCGTAGCCGCCGGTGGGGGCGAGGGCGGGGAGGATGACCTTGATCTCCAGGGCCGAGCCGAGCAGTCCGGCGGCGACGGTGGCGAGGCCGAGCCGGCGGGCACCTCTGTCCGTACGGCCCGTGAGGGCGATGTACGCGCCGACGGCGGCGAGCGTGAACCCCAGGTCCTCCTTGACGAGCAGCAGCGGCGCGGCCCAGGCGACGGCGGCCCGCCACCTCCGCCGCCCGAGCGCTTCGAGGGACCAGGCGAGCAGCGGTACGGCGAGGGCCACCTCGTGGAAGTCGAAGGCGGCGGCCGACGCGATGCCCCAGCTCAGCCCGTATCCGGCGGCGACGGCATGGGCGGCGCGCGGGCCGACGGCGCGGACGGCCCAGCGGGTCAGGGGTACGGCGCCGAGCGCGAGGAGCGCGGACTGGGCGACGAGGAGGGTGAGCGGCGAGGGGAAGAGGCGGTAGAGCGGGGCGAGGACGGCGAGGAGGGGGTGGAAGTGGTCGCCGAGGAGGTCGAATCCCTCGCCGCGCAGCGGCACGACGGGGGCGCGGAGCTCGGCGTAGGCGCGGACGGCCTGTTCGAAGATGCCGAGGTCGTAGCCGGTGGTGCGCATGAGCTGGTGGCGGCGCACGGCGACGGTGGCGTAGAGGAGGCAGAGGGCGGCGGCCCAGACCCACGGGAGGAGGGCGGCCCGCTGTCGTTCCCTTGCCGCAGACGGTGTCGGCACATATGGGGTCAATTCCGTATCGATTGTCCGCATATGGGCTGATGTTAGGGCGGCTCGTTCAGGGCAGGGCGGTGAACGCGCCGAGCAGCAGCCCCAGGAGCGCGCCCACGATCATGAACGGCCCGAACGGGATCGCCGAGCCGCGCCCGGCCCGGCGCGCGAGGACGAGCCCGAGCCCGTACACCGCCCCGAGCAGGAACCCGGCGAACGCCCCCGCGAACAGCACCCCCCAGCCGTACCAGCCGAGGGCGGCGCCCAGCGGGACGGCCAGCTTCACGTCGCCGAGGCCCATGCCGTCCGGATGGAGGAGGAACAGGCCCAGGTAGCCGCCGCCGAGCGCGAGGGCGCCGAGGAGGGAGTGCGTCCAGGACCCGGCCGCGTACGGCAGGAGCGCGGCGAGCGCGAGGAGCAGCGGCAGCGCGGCGGCGAGCGGCAGCGTCAACGGGTCCGGCAGCCGGTGGACGCGCGCGTCGACGACGGCGAGGAGGGTGCCGAAGGGGGTGACGAGCAGCCAGACGAGCAGCTCGGGCCGCGGGCCGCCGGTGGCAGCGGCGAGCGCGGCGCAGGCGAGCGCGGTGAGCAGCGGCGCGACGAGGGGGGCCCGCGTGGTCGCGCAGCCCGCCCGCCCGGGGCCGCCGAGCCAGCCCCGCGCCGGCCCCGCGAAGGGATGGCCCGCCGGACAGGCGGGCCGCCAGGGCTCGTCGGGCGCGACGGCGAGCCGGTAGGCGGCCCGCGGGACGAACAGCCCGGCCGCCGCGCCCCACAGGGCGGCGGCGGTGACGAGGGCGATCGACAAGGCGTCCACGGGCCGACCCTAGGGCTACTGTCGTACGCATGGGGAGGACTTGGCGGGATGGGCTCGGGTGGCTGGACACACCGGACGGCGGGCCGGTCCCTCTGGAGATCGCCGCCGGCTACAAGGCGCGGCGGCGGGGGCTGCTCGGCCGCGACGGCATCGACGGCGCGCTGCTCATCACCCCGACGAACAGCATCCACACCTTCGGCATGCGCTTCGCCCTCGACGTCGCCTATCTCGACCGCTCGTTCACCGTCCTCGACGTGGTCACCATGCGGCCGGGCCGGCTCGGCATGGTCCGGTGGCGCGGCCGGCACGTCCTGGAGGCGGAGGCCGGCCTGATGGCGGGCTGGGGGCTGCGGCGCGGAGTGACCGTCAGGGTGGACCGGCGCCGAGGAGCGTGAAGGCGCCGTAGGCGGCGGAGGCCAGCGCGAGGGCGGCGAGGGCGGGCACGGCCGTACGGGTCCGGAGCCGCGCCAGGGCCGCGGCCGGCGGCAGCAGCAGGCCGAAGGCGGGCATCATCAGGCGGGGCCGGGAGCCGAAGTAGGCGGCGCCGACGAGCGAGACGACGACGACGGCGACCGTGTAGACGAGCAGCGGCAACGGCTGCCGCTGCCGCACGCACAGCACGATCAGCCAGCCGAGCAGCCCGAGCACGAGGCAGAGGCCGAGCGCCGCCGGCCACGGCAGCCCGGCGATGAAGCGGGCGAGGGCGACACCGCCGTCGATGGAGTTGCCCCAGGCCGCCTGCACGTCGAAGTAGGCCGTCGCGCTGCCCTGGCGGACGCCGACGTACACGACGTACGCGAGCCAGCCGAGCGGCGCGAGCAGCACGCCCACGACGAGGCGGGCCCGCAGGCGCCGTTCGCGTACGGCCGTCACCACGGCCGTGATCCCGATCGCGGCGATCAGCGCGGCCGCCGTCGGCCGGGTGAGTCCCGCGAGCACGGACAGCGCCCCGGCGAGGATCCAGCGGTCCCGCAGGACGGCGAGGACGGACCAGGCGGCGAGTGCGGTGAACAGTGTCTCCGTGTACGCCATCGACTGCACGAACGCCGTCGGGTACACCCCCCACAGCACCGCCAGTACGACGCCGGTGCGCCGCCCCGCGACGTGCGCGCCGACCGCGTAGATGCCCCAGGCGGCGGCGAGCGAGGCGGCCCAGGCGACGAGGAGCCCGGCGGTGGCGGCGTCGACGGGGAGGACGGTGGCGACCGCCCGCTCCAGGGCGGGGAAGAGCGGGAAGAACGCGAGGTCGGCGTGGACGCTGCCGTTGGGGAGCGTGACCTGGTGGCCGTATCCCTGCTCGGCGATCCGCGTGTACCAGACGGCGTCCCAGCGCCCCTTCAGCCGGTGCAGCCCGTCCTCGCCGGCGACCGCGGCCGCGACGGCGAGGACGGCGAGCCCGAGGAGGCGGGTGGCGGCGTAGCCGCCGAGGGCGAGGGACAGGGGGTGACGCGGGGCGGAGCGGGACATGCGCTCGATTATCAGCCGCCTGGACGAAGACGCCGGAATCGCGCGGCCATGACGGGCCCGAGCCGCGTCACGATCGCGTGGCCGGGCTCGTGGGGGTGGGGCAGGTCACCGAGGAAGGACGTGACGATGACCTCGTCGACGCCGACGACTCCGCGGCGGCTCTGCTCCTCCAGGAAGTCGAGGGTGCGCCGCCAGTCGACGGCGCCGGCGTCCCCTTGGAGGAAGGAGCGGACGGTGTCCTGGACGACGTCCCAGAAGAAGACGTGTGGCTGGACGCAGCCCTGGCTGAAGACGTGCGCGTCGTAGGCGTCGCGGAAACCCGGGACGCGGGCGACGAGGTCGCTGACGAGCTGGACGCCGGGGGTGGTGGGGGTGGTGGAGGTGGCAGGAGTGAGGGGGGTGGCGGGAGTAAGGGGGGTGGCAGGAGTGAGGGGGGTGGCAGGAGTGAGGGGGGTTGGGGTGGTCATCGGCTGCCCGTTTCGGATGCGCTGGGGAGCTCGCTCGTGCGAGCTCGTGAGGGCCGGCTCCTTGATCAGAATGCCCGCTCCGAAGTGCCCGATGTCATCGATTAACGGTGCTTTTGCGCTTTCCTGACGATGCCTTTCGCGGAGTTTTCCACAGGGGATGCGAAGTGTCGCTCTTCCGTGGATCGTTGCTCGTATGTACGAGTTGGGGAGGCTCGCCAGGGGCGGGGTGCTGCTGACCGTTCGCGCGTACGAGGCGGGTTGGACGCGCGGGCGGCTGCGGGGGCGGCTGAGGCACGAGGGATGGCAACCGATCTGCCGGGGGGCATGGGCCGCCCCGGGGAAGGAGGTGGACTGGAAGGGCCGGGCTCGGATCGTGCAGTCGCTCCGTCCCGACCTGGTGTGCAGCCACGCGACGGCGGCGGCACTGCACCGCATCGAGCACCTGGGCGCATCCGGCGGGCTCGGGGCGTCGGGCGGGCCGGACGGAGCTGTCGAGTCCGCCGAGTCCGGTGGGTCGGAGCTGCTGGAGTTCACCACCCGCCGGAAGGGTGCGGGCGGGATCACCGGCAGAGCCGGCTTCCGGGGCGGCGTCCGCGTCCGCGTTCACTCGACCCCGTTCCTCACGGAGGCGGACAGCTCCGTACGGGCCGGGCTGCGCGTGACCACGCCGGCCCGGACGGTCGGCGACCTGATGCGCCGTGGCACCCGCGAAGAGGCCGTGGTCACGGCGGACTCCGCGCTCGCCCGGCGCACGGTCCAGGGCATCCGCCGCGCGCCGCTCGTCCGCCGGGAGCAACTCGATGCCGAACTGGCCCCACGCCGGCCGGGCGCGGCCCGCGCCCGCGCGTGGCTCTCCCTGACCGACCCCGCCTCCGGCTCCCCCGCCGAGACGATCGCCCGCCTCCGCATACACGACGCGGGCCTCCACCCGGAGAGCCAGCCCCTCCTGCACACCCGCTCCGGCCGCACCCTGCGCCCCGACTTCCTCTTCCGCGCGGCGGGCCTGGCCGTGGAGATCGAGGGCTACGCCTTCCACGGCAGCCGCCAGGCCCACGAGCGTGACGTCGACCGCTTCAACGCCCTGACGGACTGCCGCGAGGTCCGCCGGGTCCTCCGCTTCACGGCGAGGGAGGTGTTCCGGCACCCGGACCGGATGATCGCGACGATCAGGGGTGCGCTGGAGCGGGACTGAGGCGGGTGACGGTCATCCCCTCCGAGCGCTCTCGATCTCCGCCGCCCCGCGAGCGTGGCGCCCCTGTGTGCGACGGCGGGTCCGCTGGGCCAGCGGCCAGGCGCCGAGCCCGGCGACGAGGACGGTGCCGGTGGTGACGCCCGCGATGCCGATGGCGCGCAGGGTGGGATCCGGGGCGCGTACAGGAGCGGAGGAAGCAGGGTCCGCACCCGTGGGGGGCGGGCTGAGGGCGACGTCGAGGGAGACCGGGACGGGGGTGGGAGCGGCGCGGTCGAGGGTGAGCTGGACGTAGTACGCGCCGGCGAAGCGCATGGCGCCGACGGCGTTCGTGGTGCCCGTGGAGCGGTTGGCGTAGGCGGCCGGGGCGGTGCCCAGGGAGAGGGTGGCGGGTTCGCCGGTGTAGAGGCCCTTGGCCTCGTCGACGGCGCCGCGCGCCGGGTTGTACAGCGCGAGCCGCAGCCCGTCCGGCAGCGCGGAACGCCCGGGCGGCGCGGTCGCCTTGCCGAACCGTGCCCGTACGAAGAGCTGCTGCCCCCAGTCGACCGGCACCCGGTAGAAGCGGCTCTCCCCCGGCCGCAGCTCGTCCCGCCAGGTGCCGCCGTCGCCGGAAAGGGCAGCGGCGTCGTTGAAGCCGGTGCCGCCGTGGGCCGTGCGGGCCTGCCCCGCGCCCAACCCGGCCGGCGGCTCGGTGCTCCACGCGGTCGGCGCGGGCGGCGCCGGTTCGTCGGGCGCGGGCTCGACGACGTACCCGAGTTCGACGGTCCGCCGCGCCGCCGAGCCCTCCGCCCGCCCGACGCCCTCGACGACGAACACGTACTCCCCCGGCTCCTGGCAGTCCCGCCCCGGTTCGACGCGACGGCTGACGTAGTCGGCGATGGGCCGGGCGGTGCGACCGTAGAAACGGACGTCGGTGTGCATGCCGCACGGCATGCCGCCGGGGGTGCGGAGGGAGAGTGAGAGGCCGTCGACGACGTCGACGGGCTGGCCGGGGGCGGGGGCGAGGACGGCGGAGAGGTAGACGTTCGAGGTGCCGTCGAGGCGCACCCGGTAGGTGCGGGTCTCGCCCTTCGCGATGCTGTCGGTGTACGTGCCCGGCCCCGGCAGCACCGCACCGGTGCCGACGGGCCGGGCGTCGGGCGCGGTGCGGTACGGGGGCGGGCCGCTGCTCCCCGCGTGGCCGCCGAGCGCCCCGACGACGACGAGCGCGGCTGCTATGACCGTGCGCATCGCCCCGCTACCCGCCGGAGGTGCGGGGGAAGGACACCTCGACGCGGCGGTTCTTCTTGCGGCCCTCCTCGGTGGCGTTGTCCGCGATCGGGTAGTCCTCGCTGTACCCGCGGATGTCGTACGTCATCCCCGCGTCCAGACTCTTGGCGAGCTCCTGCTGGACGGCGTCGGCGCGTTCCTTGGACAGCTTCAGCCCGTGCTCGTACGTCCCCAGGTCGTCGGTGAACCCGAACACGCGCACCCGGCCCGACCCCTGCTTCCTGATCTCCGCGGCGATGGCCGCGATCCGGGCGGCGGCGGACGGGCTGAGCCTGGCGCTGTCCTTGCCGAACAGCACCTCGGCCTGCAGCGCGAACGTCACGTCCACGTTCGTGTCCTCGCGCCGCTGCTCGCCGCCCTCCTCCTCGACGATCTGCTTGATGTCGAGGACCTTCGGCGGCGCGAGCGTGGCGCCGTCGGGCAGCATCAGCGCGGGCGAGTTGGTGTCGATGGCGGGCAGGGGCGCGCCGGTGGAGGTGGAACCGGGTGGATCGTCGGCGCGCGCCGTCCCGGCGGAGGCCGAGAGCAGGACGAGACCGGCGGCGAGGGCGGCGAGGCGGCGGCGTGTGGAGGTCATGGCGGCGCTCTCAGGAGAGCTTGATGGTGGCGGGGGTGAAGGTGGGGAGTTGGAGGGAGACTTCGGTGGTGGTGGGGGGTGGGGCGGGGAACTGCATGAAGACGGGCGTTTCGGTGCCGGGGGCGAAGCTGGTCAGATCGGTCGTGGTCAGCGGCCGTCCATCCGTGTCCCGGAGGATGTAGTAGCGCTTCTTGCCGACGGAGTCGACAAGGGTGGCGCCGCCCAGCGAGTTGCCGTGCTTGACGACCTCGGTTTCGTCACCGGCGAGTTGGGCGGGGAACGCCAGAGGCGAATCCGACGCGTTGGACAGCTTCCCCTTCACCGTGATGAAGCCACCGAGATCGCGCTCAACGGAGGTGACCGCCAACTCCAGGCCCTTCTGGCCTTGGAGGACGGCCAGCGGTGTGGTCGGCTCCTCGGACTGCGGCTTGGTGTTCCCTCCCCCGCTCTTGGGGGAGGTGGTGGTTGCGGCCGGCTTGTCCTGTGGTGCTTTCTCCTCGCCGCCGCAGCCCGAGAGGCCGAGGGCCAGGGCGGCCGCCAGGGCCGCCGCGACCGTCGTTCTACCAGGCTTCATCGCGTGCCGCACACTCATGGGAAACAGGATCCTTCGCTCGTCAGTCGACCAGTCGGACGGTGAAAAGGTCGGCCGCATCAGGCAGCCTCGGATCGTCCGGGTCGATCGTCCACTCGACGCCGTCGCAGACGAGGCCGGTGATCGGTTCGGGTTCGGGGCTGGGCGTCGGGGTCGGCTCCGGTGTGGCCGAGTTCGTGGGCGTGGGGGCCGTGGCCGGTGGTGTCGGCTCCGGTGCGTCGAAAGAGCAGCGGGGTTCAAGGACTGCTGTAGCGGATGCAACGGCGTGCTTGTCCGTACCGGGGACCAGTGATCCACCCACCTCCCGGAGCGTGCGGACCTCGACTCGAAAGCCGGAGTGCAGCGGTACGCACCCCTCGTCCCAGAGTCGCGCGTCGTTCTTCTCCGCGTACAACGCCGCACGCTGACACGCCCGATCCGGGGAGTACTCCTCGCCCTTCAGGTATCGGTCCCAGTCAGCAGGCTCCAGGATGACGTCGAGCCAGCCGTCGCGCAGCTGCTCTCGGGCATCCTGTGCCGCGGCGAGCGCGGCGGCGTCAGCGGCAGTCTGTCCCCCGCTGCGGGTGACCGCCGCCTGCGCCACGACGAAGTAGGCGAACGCCAGGAACAGCAGGCCTGCGATCACCGCGATGTAGACAGGGAATGCTTGACCGGCGTCGTCGCACCGTTTGCTTACTTGCCGCCGGTCAGGTCGGCGATCTTCTGGCCGATCGCAGTCCGAATCTCCTGGCCGATGCTCGTGCCAGTGATCGCGACCACGATCGCCACCACCACCACGATGATCCCCAGGTACTCCACCGCCGTCTGCCCGCGGTCCCCCTCGCGCCTCGCGGCGTCCCAACTTCCCGCCCTCACCTTGGCCTTGGTCAGGACCTTCAGCAGCGCCTCGTTCATCGTGTTCCCCTCCGAGTCCGGCGACTCGGGCAGGGTACGCCGGGTGGGGCCGGTGTTCACAGGGTCCGTAGACCCAATCACGCTCGGTAGTCACCTCGGGCGGCGTCACGACGCCGTCCTCGTGCCGAGCCAGGAGGCGATGGCTTCGCCGCGGGTGGTGCTGTGGAGTTTGGCGAAGATGCGGTTGATGTGGTTCTTGACGGTCTTCTCGCTGATGGAGCAGGCGGTGGCGATCTGCTGGTTGGTCAGACCGGACGCGATCAGGTCCATGACCTCCACCTCCCTCGCACTCAGACCGAATCGCTCAATTCGTTGCACTCGCGAAGCTGGATTTCTGAAGCGCAGTATATTCGCGAGAGTTGGTCTCGCGCCAGCATGTGCAGTCGCACGCACCACGCGGAAGAGTTCCGCCACGTCGAACCGGCCGTGGACCAGCTGAGCCGCCGCCCCTGCGCCCGCGTCCCCGTCCGCCCCCACCCCCGCGCGCGCCGCCTCGTGCGTCAGCAACAGCACCGGGGCGTGCGCCGAGAGCTCCGCGACCGCCTCCCGGTCCTCGTCGACGACGATCACGTCCGAGGCGGTCGGTTCGGCGACCAGCTCGATGTCCGGGCAGGCGCCGAGCAGGACGGTCAGGCCCGCTCGTACCACCGGGTTGGCACCCACCACCAGGACCTTCAGCATCCGCGTCCGCATCTCATTCGCCCGTGATCGAGCCGAAGTCGGTGCCGGTGCCGAGGAAGAGCCCCGCGCCCAGCAGGATCATCGTCGCCGGAACCATCAGCGTCGTGATCACCATCGTGGCCTTGGGCACCGCCTTCGCGGCCTTGCGCCTCGCGTTCTGGGCGTCCGTGCGGCGCATGTCGTTGGCGATCTGGATGAGGGTGTCGACGATCGGGGCGCCCAGCTCCTCGCCCTGCTGCAGCGCGGTGACGAACTGGGCGACCTGTTCGGAGTCGTTGCGGCGGCGCAGCTCGTCGAAGGCCTCGCGGCGGCTGACGCCCATGTCCATCTGGCGCAGGGTGATGCGGAGTTCGTCGGCCCAGGGGCCCTCGTACTTGTCGGCGACGCGCTCCAGTGCCTGGCGGAAGCCGAGGCCGGCGGAGACGACGACGGCCAGGACGTCGAGGAAGTCGGGAAGCGTGCGTTCGATCTGGTCCTTGCGGATGCGGACCGCCGACCAGATGCCGACCTCCGTCCAGAAGGCGCCGAACGCGAAGAGCAGCACCGCCACCAGGTACGACCCGCGGCCGAGCATGAGGAGGCCGCCCAGGCCGCCCAGGAAGCCGTAGACGGCGCGCCTGGCCCCGTACCGGTCGATCGTCAGGCCGCCGGGGTTGCCGGCGAGGTCGATGCGGCGGCGGACCGAGTTGACCCGCTTCGGGCCCATCCACCGCAGCACGGCCGGCGACCAGCGCATGCCGAGGCGGTCGACGGCGGAGTAGACGGCGCCGGTGCGGGTGGCGCCGACCTCCAGGGCGAGCTGGAGGTCGGAGGGGAGTTTGGCGTCGGCTCGGTAGAGGCGGATGCCGTAGCAGATGCCCGCCACGGACACGCCCGCCAGCAGGGCCCACAGGAATTCCACGGTCGTCGTCACAGCACAGTCACGCCCCTCACACGTCGATCTTCGCGAGGCGGCGGATGATCACGAAGCCCACCGCGTAGAGCCCGAAGGCCAGCACCACCGCGAGCTGGCCGAGTCCCGACCCGGTCATCCGGTCGAGCGCGCCGGGCTGCATGTTGTCGATGAGCAGCAGCGAGCCGACGCCGATGACCGGGACCGCGTACGCCGTCAGGCTCACCTGCGACAGCTGCGTACGGACCTCGCGCCGGGTCTCCTTCCGCTCCTCCAGCGTCTCGGTGAGGTTGCGCAGGGAGGAGACCACGGTGCCGCCGGCCCGGTTGGCGAGGACCAGGGTGGTGACGAGGACGACGAGCTCGCGGGACGGGAGGCGCTCGGCCAGCTCGCCGAGGGCGTCGTCGATCGACGTGCCGACGGCCAGCTGCTGGGACACCTTGGCCAGTTCGTCACCGGCCGGGGACTCCATCTCGTCGGCGGCGAGCGAGAGCGCCATGCGCAGGGCGAGGCCGGCCTGGGTGGCGTTGGCGAGGATGCGGGAGAGCTCGGGGAGCTGGTTGATGAACTTCTCGATCCGCTTCTGCCGCTGCCAGTTGAGGAAGCCCCAGGCGCTCCAGACGCCGAGGAAACCGCAGATCGGGCCGAAGAACGGGGACAGCAGCGCCTGCCCGGTGATCCACAGGACGGCGACGGTGACCGCCATGTAGACCACGAACTCGCCCGGCGTGATCTCCAGTCCGGTGGCGGAGATGCGGAGTTCCAGCCTGCGTCCGAGGGTGGTGCGCCGCACCCGTCGGTCGACGCCGCGGAACGGGCGCCTGCGCCGGCCGCCCGCCCCCGTACCGCCGTCGCCCTCGCCGGCGGTCCGGCTGAGCCGGGCGATCAGCGCCGAGCGCTGGGCGGCCCCGCTCGCGTACAGCTGGATGCCGACCACGGCGAGGACGCAGCAGACCAGCGCCACTCCGGCGGTCAGCCACGTCGGGTTCAGGTGCACGACAGGTCTCCCCCTACTTCGCTTCCCGCGTGGCGAGCTGTTCGTCGGTCGCCGCCACGCCGAACGCCTGCGGAATGGGCTGGCCCGCCATGTACAGCCGCTCGGCGACCCGGCGCGGCAGCGGATGGTGGGAGAACTCCCCGTACACCCGCCCGTCGGCGGCGAGCGGCCGGGCGTCGAAGCGGCAGACGGTGGCGAGGAGATAGCGCTCGCGGCCGCTGGAGGCGAGGATCGCGATCTCGGTGACCCGGCGCGTGCCGTCGGGGTGGCGGGTGAGCTGTACGAGGACGTCGACGGCGCTGTTGATCTGGTCGCGCAGCGCCTCGAACGGCACCTTGACCTCGGACATGGAGGCGAGGGTCTGGAGCCGCATCAGGGCGTCCTCGGCGGAGTTGGCGTGGACGGTGGCGAGCGAGCCGTCGTGGCCGGTGGACATCGCCTGGAGCATGTCGAGCGTCTCGCCGCCGCGCACCTCGCCGACGACGATGCGGTCGGGGCGCATGCGCAGCGAGTTGCGCACGAGGTCGCGGATGGAGACCTGGCCGCGGCCCTCGATGTTGGGCGGCCTGGCCTCCAGGCGGATGACGTGGGACTGCTGGAGCTGGAGTTCGGCGGAGTCCTCGATGGTGATGATCCGCTCGCCGTCCGGGATGAGCCCGGACAGGGCGTTGAGGAGCGTCGTCTTCCCGGTGCCGGTGGCGCCGGAGACGATGATGTTGAACTTCGCCTGCACGAGCCCGGACAGCAGGAACAGCATCTGCTCGTCCATCGACCCGAGCCCGATCATCTCGTGCAGGGTGTACGAGCGCGGGAAGCGGCGGATGGTGAGCGTGGCGCCGGTGAGCGAGAGCGGCGGGATGATGACGTTGACGCGCTCGCCGGAGGGCAGCCGGGCGTCGACCATCGGATTCGACTCGTCGACGCGGCGGTTGACGGTCGACACGATCCGCTCGATCGTCTGCATCAGCTGCTCGTGCGACGCGAACCGCAGCGGCAGCAGCTCCACCCGGCCCGCCCGCTCGACGTAGATCTGGTCGGGGCCGTTCACCATGATCTCGGTGATCGACGCGTCTTCGAGGAGCGGTTCGAGCACACCGAGGCCGAGCGCCTCGTCCACCACCCGGCGGATCAGCTGGGCCCGCTCGGCCGTGGAGAGCACCGGGCCCTCGCGGCTGATGATGTGGCCGAGGACGCGCTCCAGGCGGGCCCGGCGCTCGGCGGCGGCGAGCGCGGACATCTCGGTGAGGTCGATCTCCTCCAGGAGCTTGGCGCGGAACGACGCGACGAGGTGACCGTCCTCGCGTCCGGCGCCGCCCGCCCGGTTCTCCTCGGGGGTGTGGATACGGGCCCGCAGGCTCATGGGCGGTCCTCCTCGGGGACGGGCATGGTGGCGGTCTTGGTCACGTCGCCGATGGTCAGGAAGGGGATGAGGGACGGGATGCTCCGTACGGTGACGGTCGCGACCCCGCCGTCCACGTGGACGTCGCTGTGGCCCGCCACCCACCCGCTCATCGCCGCCCGCCCCGCCGCCTCCGGATCCGGTACGGACTCCGGGTCGTCCACGCTCGCCGCCCGCGCCGCCGCCCGCGCTCCCGTGCCCGCCTGCTGGGCCGCGTAGGCGACGATGCCGAGCTGGACGCCGGCGAGGCCGATCAGCAGCAGGATGGGCAGGAAGCCCAGGTACTCGACGGCGACCTGGCCCCGGTCGCCCCGGTCACGACGCTTCATCGGCCCTCCGCCTCCTCGCGTACGGCGCCGGCCTCTCCGCGTACGTCGAAGGGGAAGCTCACCGCCCCCGGGAACAGCACCGGCACCCGCAGCGTGACCGTGACGTGCACCATGCCGCCCGACCCGCCGCAGTCCACTCCCGCTCCCGCCCGCCACGCCCCGTCCAAGTGCCGTGTCGCCGCCGCCTCGCAGTCGTCGCCGACCGCCTCGGCCCGCGCCGCCTCGTCCGCCGCGTTCCCCGCCAGCGTGTACGTGTAGCCGATCAGGACGCACTGCCACAGCAGTACGAGCGTGAGCAGGATCAGCGGCAGCATGCCGACGAACTCGACCGCCACCTGTCCCCTGTCGTCCCGTCCGATCGGCCCCATGGTCAGCGCCCGGCCCCGCGCCGTCGCAGCCCCAGCGCGCCGCGCTCCGGAGCCCGTACCAGCTCCCTGCTCTGCGGCTCCCCCGCCTTGACCAGTCCCAGCTCGCCCGCCAGCGCCCACAGCGCCTGCTTGATCGTCGAGCGGGCGTCGAGGTCGTGCAGCCGGCCCGCGTCCACGACCGCCGCCAGTTCCTTGAACTGGGCCGGGACGGCGACGCCCGCGATGCGGGTGCCCGTGATCTTCTGGATGAGGGCGGGCTGGATCTCGGTGCCGCGGGTGTGGCGGTTGACGAGGACCGTGGTCTCCTCGGGCTTGCGGACCTGGAGCCGGTCCCACATCCGTACGGCCCGTTTGGCGGCCCGTACCGCGACGACGTCCGGCGTGGTGACCAGGAGCGCCGCGTCCGCCATCTCGACGGCCGCCGCGCCGGCCGCGTCCAGGTGCGTGCCGCAGTCGACGACGACGACCTCGTAGCGGCTGCGCAGGGCGCTGACGATCTGGCGGGCGGAGCGGTCGGTGACCTCTTCGCCGCGTTCGCCCTCGCCCGGGGCGAGGAGCAGCGAGAGGCCGGTCTCGTGGACGTAGACGGCGTCCTGCAGCACCCGTGGCGAGATGTCGTTGATCGCCGCGAGGTCGGCGAGCGAGCGGCGGAACTGGACGTCGAGGTACGAGGCGATGTCGCCGCCCTGGAGGTCCATGTCGACGAGGGCGACGGCGCGGCCGGAGGCGCGGGCGGCGAGGGCGAGGTGGACGGCGGTGACGGTGGTGCCGACGCCGCCCTTGGCGCCGCTGACGGTGACGACGGTGCCGCCGGGGCCGGTGGGGGTGTCGGCGGCGGCGCCGAGGTGGCGGCGGACGCCGGCGGACCACTGGGCGGCGGCCTGGACGCGGCTGGCGAGTTCCTCGTATCCGAGCGGGAGGGTGACGAGGCCGCGGGCGCCGGAGTCCATGGCGGCGGAGAAGAGGACGGGGCTGGCGTCGGCGGTGATGAGGACGACGCCGACGGCGGGGAAGCGGAGGGCGACCTCGCGGATGAGTTCGAGCGCGGGGACGGGCCCGATGCGCTCGTGGACGAGGACGACCTCCGGGAGGTCGTCGACCGACCCGGCGGCGAGCCGGGCGAGGGTGTCGACGAGCTGGGTGGAGTCGGTGACGGGGCCGGCGGGTTCGGCGTCGGGGAGCTGGCCGATGAGGGTGGTGACGGCGCGGGCCGCGTCCGGGTCGCCGACGGCCGGCAGGATCCTCGTGCTCATGCGGGCCTCACTTGTCCTTGTCGAGCGTGTACGTGCGGTCGCGCGGGTCCGGCGGGGTGCCGCCGGCGGGGCCGGGGGCGACGAGGGCGAGGCGGACGTGCTCGGCGAAGGACTCGGCGTAGGCGACGCGCTGGGTGTCGGCGGTGGAGAGCGCGAAGGTGATCGGGACGGCCTCGGTGGCGCGCCCGCCGTGGTCGTCCTGGTTCTCGATCGGGGTCAGCTTGCCGATGGCGAGGACGTGGGCGCCGGCGACGATCAGCTTGGACTGGGCGGGGCGGCCGCCGCGTTCGCCGGCGAAGGTGGCGTAGATGTTGACGCTCGCCCCGGGGGTGATCTTGCCGGCGACGCCCGTGGCCGCGTCGATCATGATGGCGATCTCCTGCTGGCCGGGTTCGAGCGCGGGCCGCTTGACGATCATGTCGGTCTGGAGGAGGGAGCCGGCCTTCAGGGTGGTGACCGCGATCATGCCCTCGGTCTCGCGGAGGTCGGTGACGGCGGTGGCCGGAAGCCAGCGCTTCGGCATGGAGATCCGCTCGAAGCTCCCGGGGCCGAGCGGGGTGTACGGCGCGATGTCGTCCTTGACGCGGTACGCGGCCACCTCGGGCCCGACCTTGGAGTTGACGTCGCTGATCACCGAGAGCACGCCGGCGAAGGCGCCGAGGGCGCACAGGACGGAGAGCAGCAGCAGGATGACGCCACGGCGCTGGCGCGAGTTCATTGCCGTAGTACCTCGATCGTGGACAGGTGACGCGACGGACGACGGACGGACTGACGCGGCGGGCGCGACGGACGGGGCGGACGGGGCGGACGGGGCGGACGGGGCGGACGGGGGCTAGCGGGTGGCGTTGGCCTCGGCGGTGGTGGGCAGGGGTGCGGCGCAGAAGCCGCAGCGGTCGCCGATGAGCTCCATCCGGCACCAGTGGCAGGTCTCGCGCCGCACGGAGGAGACGAGTTGGTGCAGGACGGGCAGGTCCGGCAGGTACGCGGTGAACTCGACGAGCCGTCCCGTGCCCCACCAGCGGGGCGAGGTCTCGGGCAGCGCGGCCTCCTGGACGGCGCGGACCTGCCAGCCGGGGGCGAGGGCGGCGGTGGGCCAGTCGGTCTGGAGCTGGCCGCGGGCGAGGACGAGGTCGGTGGCGAAGTCGGGCCCGGCGAGCCCGTCGGCTCCCCCGCGCCCGTCGGTGCCTCCGCGCCCGTCGGGTCCCCCGCGCCCGTTGCGGCCTCCGCGTCCGTCGGGTCCGGCCGTCGCGGCCCCGGCGCCGATGCGTACGAGCTGGGGCGTGGGCCCCGCGAGGACGGCGAAGTGGGCGCCGGGCAGCCAGCCCTTGAGGTGGGAGCCGAGTCCGACGGGCATGTGGTCGAGCTTGGCGACCGAGCCGAGGACGGCGCCCGCGTACACGTAGTGGGTGAGCAGCCGGGCGGCGGAGGCGAGGACTCCGGGGCTGAAGTCGCAGGCGGAGAGCTGGCGGAGCTGGCGGACGAGGACGGCGGCGCCGAGCGGGGGCAGGTCGGTGCGCACGATCGCGATCCGGTCGGATTCGAGCAGCGACCGTACGGCGTGCAGGCGTCCGGCGGTCGCGGGCGGCGCGGTGGTGGGGCAGACGACGATCAGATGGCCGTGGACGTCGAGCAGTTGGCGTACGTCGGCGAGGGCGGCGTCGAGCGGCCGGGTGTCGGGACCGGGCAGGACGGCGGCGGGGGGTGTCTGCGGATCGGTCGGCGGCAGCACCAGGTCGGCGCTGGTGACCGCAATCGCTGTCGGCACGTCGGGCTCCCCCGATCCCTCAATGATCACTAGCTGCGCTCGCAGCGTTACCGCCTCTGCACTTTATCCAGGCCACTGGAGTGGTGAACACACAATCCTTCAAGCTCCGTCACTTTCTCGATCGAAGCGGGCGGCGTTGAACTGCCCTTCTCGCCAGAGGTCTTGACAACCCCATTGGTCTGGACCAACTTGTTTCCGCACCTCCCCTCATCCCCCTCCTCCCCCCACTCCCCCCCTCGGAGGCATGCGTGGACCGCACCACCAGAGCCGCAACCACCCGAGCCGCCCTGACGCTCGCCGTCAGCGCCGGGCTCGTCCTCGCCGGCGGCGCCGGCACCGCCCAGGCCGCGGACGTCAACGTCGCCAGGAACGCGGGCTTCGAGAACGGCCTCGCCAACTGGTCCTGTTCGGCCGGCAGCGGCACCGTCGTCTCCTCACCCGTGCACAGCGGCACCGGCGCCCTGCGGGCCACCCCGGCCGGCATGGACAACGCCCGGTGCACCCAGACCGTCGCCGTGAAGCCGGGCTCCACGTACACGCTGAGCGCCTGGGTGCAGGGCGGTTACGCGTACCTCGGCGCGAGCGGCACCGGCACCACCGACGTCTCCACCTGGACGCCGGACAGCGCGGGCTGGAAGCAACTGACGACCACCTTCACGACCGGCGCGAGCACCACGTCCGTGCAGATCTACACGCACGGCTGGTACGGCACGGCCGCCTACTCCGTCGACGACGTGAGCGTCTTCGGCCCCGACGGAGGCGGCGGCACCGACCCGGCGCCCACGGTCCCCGCCGCCCCGGCGGGCCTCGCCGCCGGCTCCGTGACGTCCTCCTCCGTCTCCCTCGGCTGGGGCGCGGTCGCGAACGCCACCGGCTACAAGGTCTACAAGGACGGCGCCCTCGCGGCGACGGTGAGCGGCACCTCGGCCACCGTCACGGGGCTCGCCGCGAGCACCTCGTACCAGTTCCAGGTCTCGGCGACCAACGCCGCCGGCGAGTCCGCCAAGTCGGCGGCGGTGACGGCGAGGACGTCCGACGTGACCAACCCGGGCCCCGGCCCGGCCGTGCCCAAGCACGCGCTGACCGGCTACTGGCAGAACTTCGACAACGGCGCCACCGTGCAGAAGCTGCGCGACGTGCAGTCGCAGTACGACATCATCGCCGTCTCCTTCGCGGACGCCACCAGCACGCCCGGCCAGCTCGCCTTCACCCTCGACCCGGCCGTCGGCTACGCCTCCACCGCCGACTTCAAGGCCGACATCGCGGCCAAGAAGGCGGCCGGCAAGTCGGTGATCCTCTCGGTCGGCGGCGAGAAGGGCAACGTCGCCGTCAACAGCGACGCCTCCGCGACCGCCTTCGCCGACAGCGCGTACGCGCTGATGCAGGAGTACGGCTTCAACGGCGTCGACATCGACCTGGAGAACGGCGTCAACTCCACGTACCTGACGAAGGCGCTGCGGCAG
The DNA here is from genome assembly GCF_053601115.1 of Streptomyces sp. NPDC004788. NCBI lineage: Bacteria > Bacillati > Actinomycetota > Actinomycetes > Kitasatosporales > Streptomycetaceae > Streptomyces > Streptomyces sp. NPDC004788. Next base: position 14,167 of record NZ_JBSGBF010000025.1, on the reverse strand, counting down.
CTGTCCGCCAAGGCCGGCCCGTCGCTGGTGCTGACGATGGCGCCGCAGACCATCGACATGCAGTCCACCGGGACCGAGTACTTCAAGACGGCGCTCGCCGTGAAGGACATCCTCACGGTGGTCAACATGCAGTACTACAACAGCGGTTCGATGCTCGGCTGCGACGGCAGGGTCTACAGCCAGGGCTCGGTGGACTTCCTCACCGCACTCGCCTGCATCCAGCTCCAGGGCGGCCTCGACGCCTCCCAGGTCGGCCTCGGCGTGCCCGCCTCGACGCGCGGCGCGGGCAGCGGCTACGTCGACCCGCAGGTCGTGAAGAACGCCCTCGACTGCCTGGCGAAGGGCACGGGCTGCGGCACGTTCAAGCCGTCGCAGACCTATCCGAACATCCGGGGTGCGATGACCTGGTCGACCAACTGGGACGCGGCGGCTGGAAACGCCTGGTCGAACGCGGTGGGCCCGGCCGTGCACGGCCTGCCGTAGCCGCTCCGCCCTTCGGGGGATCACGTACGCAGCGTCGCCGCTCCCCCGGCGGCGCTGCGCCGTTTCCGGGCCCGGGGACGCGACAATGTGGCCGAACTCCCTGTCTTGACCGGTCCATGCCATGCCTCGACCATGTCAGCACCGCACGACCCGTCACGCAGGTCCGTCTGCTCGTCGCACTCCCCCACACTCCCCACCCAGGAGACAGCATGCGACTTCGTACCCGCGGAAAGCCGGCCGTCCTCGCGGCCCTCATGGCACTCGCGCTCGCGGTGCCCGTCACGACCGCCGCCACCAGCCACGCCCGCACCGCCGTCAGCGCCACCGGCGGCGAGGAGGTGATCCGGCAGTACGAGATCGCCGGACCCGCCACCGTCGCCGAGCGTTCCGATCTGACCGCCACCGGCGTCTCCATCGACCAGGTCGACGCCCGCTCCGTCGTCGTCAGCGCCAACACCCAGCAGGTCGCCCACCTCAAGAGCCTCGGCTACAAGCCGACCGCCCTGCCCGCGCCGCCCGACCGCGGCGAGAGCGTCAAGTCGGCGCTCGGCCCGCTCGACTTCCCCTCCGCGGACGCGAAGTACCACAACTACGCGGAGATGAACGCCGAGATCGACCAGCGGCTCGCCGCGTACCCGTCCATCATGAACAAGCGGGTCATCGGCAAGTCGTACCAGGGCCGCGACATCATCGCCATCAAGATCAGCGACAACGTCGGCACCGACGAGAACGAGCCCGAGGTCCTCTTCACCCACCACCAGCACGCCCGCGAGCACCTCACCGTCGAGATGGCGCTCTACCTGCTGCGCGAACTCGGCGCCGGCTACGGCACCGACCCGCGCATCACCAGCCTCGTCAACAACCGCGAGATCTGGATCGTGCCGGACCTCAACCCGGACGGCGGCGAGTACGACATCGCCTCCGGCTCCTACCGCAGCTGGCGCAAGAACCGGCAGCCCAACTCCGGTTCCTCCTACGTCGGCACGGACCTCAACCGCAACTGGGACTTCAAGTGGGGCTGCTGCGGCGGCTCCTCCGGCTCCAAGAGCTCCGAGACCTACCGCGGCTCCGCGCCCGAGTCCGCCCCCGAGGTGAAGGTCGTCGCCGACTTCGTCCGCTCCCGGGTCGTCGGCGGCAAGCAGCAGATCACGGCCGCCATCGACTTCCACACCTACAGCGAACTCGTCCTCTGGCCCTTCGGCTGGACCACCGCCGACACCACGACCGGCATGACCCAGGACGACCGCGACGCCTTCGCCGCGATCGGCAACAAGATGGCCGCCAGCAACGGCTACACGCCCGAGCAGTCCAGCGACCTCTACATCACCGACGGCTCGATCGACGACTACCTCTGGGGCACCCAGAAGATCTTCGCCTACACCTTCGAGATGTACCCGACCTCGTCCTGGGACGGCGGCTTCTACCCGCCCGACGAGGTGATCGAGCGGGAGACGAGCCGCAACAAGGACGCGGTCCTGCAACTCCTCGAGAACGCGGACTGCATGTACCGGTCCATCGGCAAGGCCGCGCAGTACTGCTAGACGCGCTCGGCGCTCTCGGCGCTCTCGGTGCTCTCGGCGTTCTCGTCGAAGTACGCGTCCAGGACCGCGTCGAGGAGTGACTCCCACTCCTTGACGCGGTCCTTGGACGTCGCGTCGACGTCGGCCGTGTACCAGCGCCGGTTGGGCGTGTGCACGACCACCGTGAACCGCTTGCCGAAGCGGCCGGTCGCCGTCTCGACCGCACCGATCTCGTCCCAGCGGAACTCGCAGCTCTCCTCGTCGAGGCTGAGCCGCACGCCGGTCGCGTCGGCGACGATCCGGGCACGCCGGTCGGCGGCCTCGAAGACGGGCCCATCGGAATCGGGCCCGTCGGAATCGGGCCCGTCGGAATCGGTCTCGACGGACTCGGGCTCGACGGCCTCGGGCCCGTCGGAATCGGTCTCGACCGCCTCGGCCTCGACGGCCTCGGGCTCGATCAGACCGGGCACGCGGTCCTCGACGACCGCGTCCTGGGGCTCGGCCGCCGCCGCGGGCTGGTCGCCCGTGCCGCCCGTGATGCCCGGGATGAACGCCGGGTCCGTCGCGGCGCCGTGCACCGCCTGCATGCTGGGTCCGTTGCGCTGCTCCACGGCGAAAGTATGACCGACGTTCCTGTGAGGGTGTCAGCCGAGTACGGCCATCGCGTCGATCTCGATGAGCAGCCCCTCCGGCAGGCCGACGTACACCGTCGTGCGCGCCGCGGCGGGGGCCTTCAGGCCCTGCTCCTCGAAGTACTGGTTGTAGATCTCGTTCATCTCGGCGAAGTGGTCCACGTCGGTGAGGTAGACGCGCATCATCATCACGTCGTCCCAGCTCGCGCCGCCCTCCTCCAGGATCGCCTTGATGTTGGCGAAGGTCTGGAGCGTCTGCTCGCGCAGCGTCGGGCCGGCCGGGGTCGGGGCCCGGCCCTCCACCGCCGGGAGGAAGCCGACCTGGCCGGCGACCTGGAGGATGTTGCCCTTCCGCACGCCGTGGGAGAACCTCGCGGGCGGGGTGGTGTGGGTGGCGGGCGTGAGGGCGATCTTGTCGGTCATGCGCTGTCCTTGCGGTGAGGGGTACCGGTACCGGAGTAGTCGTCGCTGATGTCGTCGGCCGTGCGCCGCACCAGCGGCAGCAGGGCGAGGAGTTCCTCGGCCGTGACGACCACGTTGGGCGCCGACACCGACAGCGCGGCGACGACCCGGCCGTCGGCTCCGCGGACCGGCGCGGCGACGCAGTTGATCGACTCCTCGTGACCGCCGAGGTCGGCGGCCCAGCCCTGGGCGCGTACGGTCGCCAGCTCCTTCAGGAAGGCGGCAGCGTTCGGGGTCGAACGGGCCGTGTACATCGGGTAGTCGAGCCCGGCGGCGAACGCGCGGCGCTCGGCCTCGGGCAGGTCGGCGAGGAGCAGCTTGGCGACGGCGGCGACGGTGATCGCGACGGGCCTGCCGATCCGGGAGTACATGCGCACCGGGTAGCGGCTCTCGACCTTGTCGATGTAGAGCACCTCGCCCTCCTCCAGGACGGCGAGGTGGACGGTGTGACCGGTCCGCTCGTTGAGCGCGGCGAGGTGGGGATGGGCGATCTCGCGGACGTCGAGGTTCTCGACGGCCTCCTGCGCGAGCGCGAAGAGGCGGGCGCCGAGGCGGTAGCGCTGGTCCTGCTGGCGGTGGACCAGGCCGTGTTCGTGGAGGGTACGGAGCAGCCGCAGCGCGGTCGACTTGTGCACGCCGAGCCGCTCGGCGACCTGCCCGAGGTCGGCGGGCCCCTGCGCGAGCAGCGGCAGGATGCTGAGCGCGCGGTCGACGGTCTGGCTCATCGCGTACGTACCTCCAGGTCCTCCCCGGTCCAGCCGGGGCCGAGGTGCAGTCTCCCCCAGGCCGCGTCGTCGAGCGCGGCGAGCCGGTCGGCGTGGGCGCGGCGGGGCGGTACGACGACGTCGCCCGGAACGGCGAGGGCGGCGGCGGCCGTGCAATGCCCGTGCCGCAACCGCGCCTTCACGTCGAGCCCGCGCAGGGTCGCGGACAGGAACCCGGCGGCGAAGGCGTCGCCGGCGCCGGTGGGCGCGACGACGTCGACGCGGGGCGCGGGGACGTGGGTGGCGGTGCCGTCCGCGTCCGCGATGTCCGCGCGGGCTTCGGGGCTGCGGTCGAACGCGATGGCCCCGCCCCTGCCGAGCTTGACCACGAGGAGTTCCGGGCCGGGGACGGCGTCGGCGATGGCCCTGGTGCTCTTCAGGCCCCACACCACCCGCGCCTCGTCCGCCCCCACGAACACGATGTCCGCGCTCCGCGCCAGCTCGAGCAGCACCCGATCGGCGTCCTCCCGTCCCGCCCACAGCCCCGCCCGGAAGTTCACGTCGAACGAGACGAGCGGCCGGCCGGGCCGGGGAGCGGTCAGTTCGCGCATCAGGGCGAGGCACGAGTCCGACAGCGCGGCGGTGATGCCGGACAGGTGCAGCACGCGACCCGCCGCGACCGACTCGTACGGCACGTTCTCGGGCGACATCGCCGACGCGGCCGACCCCGCCCGGTAGTAGGCGACCTCATGACCCGCCTCGGCCCGGTCGGTCGCGGTGCGGAAGTAGACGCCGGTCGGGCGGTCCGGGTCGCGGACGACGGCGGAGACGTCGACGCCGTACGAACGGATCGCCTCGACCAGGTGGTCGCCGAAGCCGTCCCGACCGACCCGTCCCACCCACCGCACCCGGTGCCCTGCGGCGGCGAGCGCGCAGGCGACGTTGGACTCGGCGCCGCCGACGGCGCGGTCGAAGGCGGGTACGTCGGCGAGGCGGCCGGGCCGGTTGGGCAGGAAGGCGACCATGGACTCGCCGAGGCAGACGACGTCGGGCGCATCGCCGTGCGACGGGGTTCCGGTCACTGGAGAACTCCTTGTCGTTGACCCGGCCTCGGCCCGGATGCTAGACAGCCACAAGCGACATACGCAACGGGTGTTGCGCATGATGCAACGCCCGGCGGGAAGAGGAGACCCCCATGCCCGACCTGGCGAACGAGGTCGTCGACCACCGTTTCAAGGCCCTGCCGCCCGACGCCGAGGGCCTGACCGTCGGTGAGCTGGCCGCCCAGCGCCGCAACCTCTTCACCGGTGGCTTCACCACCCCGGTCCTCGCCCTCTCCGCCGAGTCCGTCGAGCACAACCTCCGCCTCCTGGAGACGTACGCCGAGCGCCACGGCCTGGCCTTCGCGCCGCACGGCAAGACCTCCATGGCCCCGCAGCTCTTCGACCGTCAGATCGAGCACGGCGCCTGGGGCATCACCGCCGCCGTCCCCCACCAGGTCCGCGTCTACCGCGCGCACGGCGTGGCCCGGATCTTCCTCGCGAACGAGGTCGTCGACCCGGTCGCGCTGCGCTGGCTCGCCGCCGAACTCGACGCCGACCCCGGCTTCCACCTCGTCTGTTACGTCGACTCCGTCCGCGGCGTCGAGCTGATGGACGAGGCCCTGCGCGCGGCCGGCGCGCGGCGCGCCGTGGACGTCGTGGTCGAGCTGGGCGCCGCCGAGGCCGGGCGCACGGGCGTGCGGACCGAGGCCGAGTGCGAGGCCGTCGCCGACGCCGTGGCGGCGACGGACCGGCTCCGCCTGGGGGGCGTGGCGGGGTACGAGGCGACGATGCCGAAGGCCGACGCCGCGCTCGTACGGGAGTGGCTGGACCGGCTGGTCGGGCTCGCGGTCGCGTTCGACAAGGCGGGCCGGTTCGCGCCCGACCTGCCGGAGATCGTGGTGAGCGCGGGCGGCAGCGAGTGGTTCGACACGGTGGCCGACGTCTTCGCCGGGATCCCGGAGCTCTCCCGGCCGGTCCTGAAGCTGCTGCGCTCGGGCGCGTACGTCTCCCACGACGACGGCCAGTACCGGGAGCGGACGCCGTTCAACCGGGTGCCCGAGGAGGGCGCGCTCCAGCCGGCGTTCCGGCTCTGGTCGCAGGTCCTGTCCCGGCCCAACGCCGAGCAGGCGTTCACCAACGCGGGCAAGCGCGACGCCGCCCACGACCTGCACCTGCCCGAGGCGCAGGTGGTGCGTGACGGGCGCACCGGCGAGATCCGGCCGGCCGAGGGCGTCACGGTCACCGCGCTCTCCGACCAGCACGCGTGGCTGCACACGGAGCCGGGCGCGGACGTGGAGGTCGGCGACTGGGTGGGGATGGGCCTGTCCCACCCGTGCACGTCCTTCGACAAGTGGCAGCTGATCCCACTGGTGGAGGCGGACGGCACGGTCGTCGACTACATCCGTACGTTCTTCTAGGCCCGGGAGCCCCCGGTGGATCTCGTCTTCCAGGACGCCGAGGTCGTCGACGGCAGCGGCGCGGACTCCTACCGCGCCGACGTCGCGATCGCCGGCGGGCGGATCGCCGCGATCGTCAAGGAGGGCGCGGCGGCCGGCTGCCAGCGCCCCTCCGCCCGGCGCGTCATCGACGCCGAGGGGCTCGCCCTGTCCCCCGGCTTCGTCGACATGCACGCCCACAGCGACCTCGCGCTGCTCCGCGACCCGGACCACAGCGCGAAGGCCGCGCAGGGCGTGACGCTGGAGGTCCTCGGCCAGGACGGCCTGTCGTACGCGCCGGTGGACGACCGCACGCTCGACGAGGTCCGCCGGACGATCGCCGGCTGGAACGGCGGCGGTCCGGGCGACGCGGGCGTCGACTTCGACTGGCGGACGGTCGGCGAGTACCTGGACCGTCTCGACCGGGCGCACGGAGGCCGGGGCATCGCGGTGAACGCCGCGTACCTCGTCCCGCAGGGCACCGTACGGATGTACGCGGTGGGCTGGGAGGACCGGCCCGCGACCGACGCCGAGCTGGACCGCATGCGGCGGCTGGTCGCCGAGGGCCTGGAGCAGGGCGCGGTCGGCATGTCCTCCGGCCTCACCTACACCCCCGGCATGTACGCGCCCGACGCCGAGCTCACCGAGCTGTGCCGGGTCGTGGCGCGGTACGGCGGCTACTACTGCCCGCACCACCGCTCCTACGGGGCGGGCGCGCTGAAGGCGTACGAGGAGATGGTGCGGCTCGCGGCGGACGCGGGCTGCGCCCTGCACCTGGCCCACGCCACGATGAACTTCGCCGTGAACGAGGGGCGGGCACCGGAGCTGCTCGCCCTGCTCGACGCGGCGCTCGCGGGCGGCGCGGACCTCAGCCTCGACTCCTACCCGTACACCCCCGGCTGTACGACGCTGGCGGCCGTGCTGCCGAGCTGGGCCCACGAGGGCGGGCCGGAGGCGCTGCTCGCGCGGCTGCGGGACGAGGCGACGGCGGAGCGGATCCGGCACGATCTGGAGGTGGCCGGGTCGGACGGCTGCCACGGCGTGCCGGTGGAGTGGGGCACGATCGAGGTCTCGGGCGTGTCCGACCCCGCGCTGTCGCACTTCGTCGGCCTGCGCCTGCCCGACTGGGCGACGGCCCGCCGGCTGCTGCTCGCCGACCGCCTCGGCACGGCGATCCTGCAGCACGTCGGCCACGAGACGAACGTCCGCGCGATCATGCGCCACCGCGTCCACACGGCCGGCTCCGACGGCATCCTCCACGGCGCCAAGCCGCACCCCCGCGCGTACGGCACCTTCCCCGAGTACCTCGGCCGCTACGTCCGCGAGGAGGGCGTCCTCACTCTGGAGGAGTGCGTCGCGCACCTCACCTCGCGCCCGGCCGCCCGTCTCCGTCTCCCGGACCGCGGCCTGGTGAAGGAGGGATACGTCGCCGACCTCGTCCTCTTCGACCCGGCGACGGTCGCGTCGGGAGCGACGTACGAGAACCCGAGGGGACGGCCGGTCGGAATCCCGCACGTCCTGGTCGACGGCCGCTTCGTGATCGAGGACGGACGGAGGACGGACGAACTGGCGGGCCGGGCGATCAGGCGGGCGCCGACCACCCGTCGCGGGCGATCGACCCGCTGAGGCCGGGGGTCCCTCGGGTGAGCGCGAGTCCCACCGCGAGCGCCACTCCCGTCAGCACGAACCCGTACCCCGGCGTATGCCCCGACGGCGCCGTCTCGTACGTCAGCGCCCCGCACAGCACCGCCAGGAACCGGCCGAGCCTCGCGTCCCACGCCACCGCCGCCACCGCGCACGTCCCCCACAGCGCGTACCACGGCTGGACCATCGGCGAGAGCGCGACCAGGACGAGCAGCGAGACGCCCAGTCCGAGGACCACGTCGAGCCGGCCCTTCCAGGCCCGCCGGGCCAGCACGCCGATGATCGCGACGGCCACGAGCAGGCCGAGCTTCTGCACCGCGCCCTTCACCGGCTCCGGGTCGTCGCCGACGAGCAGCCCGAGCCCCAACCCGACGTCGCTGGTGACGGAGAGCGCCGTGTGGATGGTGGCGGCGACGCTCTGGGTGCGCAGCCACCCGAAGCCGGTGCCGGCCAGCACCGTCGCGCCGGCGGCGACCGCGCCGGCCACCGCCCCGGGCAGCACGAGCCCCGCCAGGACGCCCCGGCGGCGCGCGACGAGCACGCCCACGAACAGCAGCGCGACCGCCGCCGGAGACTTGACCATCATCGCGAGGCCGAGGACCGCGCTGCCGCTCACCCATCGCCCGCGCACGGCGAGCAGCACCCCGCACAGCACGAGGGCGATCATCAGGCCGTCGTTGTGCACTCCGCCCACGACGTGGATGAGGAGAAGGGGGTTCAGCGCGGCGAGCCACAGCGCGCCGGGGCCGCCGCCAAGCCCCCGTACCGCCCACACGATCAGGGCGAGGGCGGCGAGGGCGAGGAGCCGGAAGCCCAGGACCGCGGGCAGGATGTGGCCGCCGGTGAGCCTGACGACGGCCTGGGCGAGGACGAGGAAGACCGGGCCGTAGGGCGCGGGGGTGTCGGTCCAGTGGCCGCCGACGCTCGCGGCGGCGTCGTGGCCGAGCTCGCCGGGGGCGAGGACGGAGGGCCCGGAGCCGTAGACGTCGTGGCCTTCGAGGACCATCCCGCCCTGGGCGATGTAGCTGTAGACGTCGGCGCTGTAGAGCGGCGGGGCGAGCACCAGCGGCCCGGCCCACCAGCCGAGGGTGAGCAGCGGGCGGCCGTCGGCTCCGGTGAGGAGCTGCCGCCCGTACTGCCACCACGCGAGGAGCAGCAGCGTCAGCCCGAGGTACGCGAGCACCGCACCGGCCGTCTCGACGCCCGAGGCGCGCGGCTGCCACAGGCCCCACCCGCCGCGGACCGGCAGCGCCCCGGCGGCCCAGCCGCCGACGGTGACGGCGAGCGAACCGGCCGCGCCGAGCCACCGGCAGCCGGCGGTGCTGAAAACCCACATGGGGCGCAAACCTACCTGCCCGGGACAGGCGCCGGGCACCTACCCGACCGCCGTCGCCCGGTCCAGCGTCTCCGTGGCCGTGCCCGTGCGCTGCATGCGGTGCCAGCGGAGCCGGCTGCCGAGCAGGGCCGTCACCACGGACTGGACGACGACCAGGTACATCAGCTGGCGGTAGACGAAGATCTGCAGCGGCAGCGTCCAGATCGGCTCGAACCGCTCCCGGTCCAGGCGCAGGGCGTAGACGGCGGTGCCGACCTGTACGGCGGTGAAGGCGAGCCAGACGCCGACCGCCTGCCCGGCGTCCTGGAAGAGCAGACCGTAGACGGCGAAGACGTCGACGAGCGGTGCGAGCAGCGGCAGCACGGTCTGGAAGAGCAGGAGGTAGAGCAGTCCGCGGCGGCCCAGCTTGCCGGACTGGCCCCGCTCCACCACGGCCCGGCGGTGCTTCCACATGGCCTGGAGGGTGCCGTAGCACCAGCGGTAGCGCTGCTTCCACAGCTGCTTGACCGTGGACGGCGCCTCGGTCCAGGCGATGGCGGACTCCTCGTACACCACCCGCCAGCCGTCCCGGCACAGGGCCATCGTGAGGTCGGTGTCCTCGGCGAGGGTGTCCTCGCTGACCCCGCCGACCCCGGCCAGGGCGTCCCTGCGGAAGGCGCCGATGGCGCCGGGCACGGTGGGCATGCACTCCAGGACGTCGTACATGCGCCGGTCGAGGTTGAAGCCGATGACGTACTCGAGGTGCTGCCAGCGGCCGAGGACGCCCTGCCGGTTGCCGACCTTGGTGTTGCCGCTGACCGCGCCGACGCGCGGGTCGGCGAGCGGCTGGATCAGCCGGCGCACGGCGTCCGGTTCGAAGACGGTGTCGCCGTCGATCATCACGATGATGTCGAAGTGCGCCCAGGCGAGCCCGGTGTTCAGGGCGGCGGCCTTGCCCGCGTTGGGCTGGCGCACCACCATGACGCGCGGGTCGTCGATGGACTCGGCGATCTCGAAGGTGCGGTCGGTGGAGCCGTCGTCGACGACCACGACCTGGACGTACTCGTGGGTGGAGGCGAGCAGGGACCGGATCGTCGCCTCGATCCCGGCCTCCTCGTTGTACGCGGGCACGATCACCGACACCGGCTCGGTGACCGGCGGCATGCGCGGGGCGCCCCGGCGGCGCTTGGTGCGGGTGCGGCGCACGTGGATCCGGGCCACGCCGAGGAGGAGGGCGAGCCGTAGGGCGGTGATGAGGCCGGCCGCTCCGAGCAGCCAGGTCATCGCGTCGGAGAACCAGCGCGAGACGCCCTGGGCGGCGACGAAGCCGGCGCCCTTCCACTCGGCGAAGGTGGAGACGGGGTAGGTCGTGGCGCCGAGGCCGAGCCCCGCGCCCACGGTCGTGTAGGTGGTCGAACCGCTGCCGTGGCGGCCGACGGGGCCGAGCAGCTTCTCGGTCTCCGTGACGGCCTGCGGCGAACCCGTGTACTGCCGGACCGAGGCGCCGTCGGCGGCCACCAGGACGTAGCCGTCGGCCGCGGCCCGCCGGCCGGCCTCCCACTGGTCGTCGCAGAGCGTGTCGAGGCTGCCGGTGTGGGGCAGGCGCAGCAGCCGGGTGCCGAGGCCGGCGGCTCCGGCGAGCGCGTTCTGGGTGAAGGAGAGCTCCAGGTCGGCCCGGGCCGCCGAGACCTGGCCGAGCTCCGCGTCCGTGTAGGTGTGCGAGCCGACCTCGTGCCCCTCGGCGACGATCCGCCGCACCAGCTCCGGGTGCGCGGCGGCCTCGGAGCCGGTGAGGAAGAAGGTGGCCTTGGCGTGGTGGGCGGCCAGCACGTCGAGGAGGCGCGGGGTCCAGTCGGGGCTCGGGCCGCCGTCGTAGGTGAGCGCGACCGTGCCGTCGGGGGGCGCGGCGCTGCGCACGACGCCGTCGCCGTCGACCCGCAGGACCGGCTCACCGGTGCGGACGTCGGTGGGCGCGGGCACGCAGTCGGCCGTGGGGGCGCCGCCGGTGGCGGCGATCTCGTGGCGGCCGTATCCGGCGAAGACGAGCGCGGTCGCGGCGACGACGAGGGTGAGGCAGAGCACCAGCCAGTGGGACCGCGGGTCGCGGCGGCGCGCATGGCTGCCCGCGCGCGCCACCGGCGGCTGCGGGCGGCGCCGGCCGGCGGCCTGGTCGTCGGGGGCCGGGCGCGGGGCGGGGCGCGGGGCGGGGTCCTCGTACGGGCCGGGGGCGGCGGGCTGTCCGGCACTCGGGTACGACGGGGACTGCGGGTACTGCTCGTACGGCTGGTGGGCCAGCTGCGGCTCGTGCGGCTGGTGCGCCGGCTGCTCGTACGGCTGATGCGCCGACTGCGGCTCGTACGGCTGATGCGCCGGCGGCTCGTACGGCTGATGCGCCGGCTGCGGCTCGTACGGCTGGTACGGGGGCTGCTGCTGGGACGGCCCGTACGGCCCGCTCCCCTCGTACGACGGGTGCGGGAGGCCCTGGGAGCCCGGGTCCGTGCCCGGGTACGGGTTCCGGTACGGGTCCGGGGCCGCCGGGTACGGATCCGGGTCGGGGTACGGGTTCGGGTCCCCGTACGGCGCGCCCGTCACTTCGGTCGCTTCGTCGCGCCGGGAGCGCTGCCCGCCTTGCCCGGACCGTTGGACGTGGCGGTCGGGGCGGGCGGGGGCGCCGTGGTGGTGCGTGCCGCGGTCGGCGCGGGAGCGGCGGTCTTCGCCGGGGCGGAGGTCTGCGTGGCGCTCGGCGTGGCGGTGGCGCTCGGCGACCCGGAGGGCGCGCCCTTCGCCGAACCGTCCGCCCCGGAGTCACCGGAGCCGCCGGAGTCGCCGCCGCCCGGTTGCGACTCGATCAGTTTCGGAAGTGCGGGCCGGTCGTCGTCCTGCCAGTGCAGCGGTCCACCGGTCGGCCCAGCGCCGAAGACGCCGGCGACGACGACGCCGAGGAAGCCCAGGCAGCCGGCTCCGACGACCGCCACCGCCCAGCGCACGGCACGCCGCCGTCGGCCCGAGGTGTCGAGGAAGACGCTGTTGTCCTGGTGGCTCATGGGCAGGGATTGTAGGGAGCACGACATCGGTGTGCGAGCCGCGTCGCATTAAGGACAAACGAACGCCCCGCTCCCGGGTCGGCTCGATGTCCGACGTGTCCCAAAACACGGAGCGCCCCGCCGCGCCCCGCCGTAAGCTCTCGTCATGCAGGTGATCCAGTCCACGAAGCTCGCCAACGTCTGTTACGAAATCCGGGGCCCGGTGCTCGAAGAGGCGATGCGGCTTGAGGCCGCGGGTCATCGCATCCTCAAGCTCAACACCGGAAACCCGGCCGCCTTCGGCTTCGAGTGTCCGCCGGCCATCCTCGAGGACATGCTCCGCAACCTCGCCGAGGCGCACGGATACGGGGACGCGAAGGGCCTGCTGTCCGCGCGGCGCGCGATCATGAGCCACTACGAGACCAAGGGCATCCCGCTCTCGGTCGAGGACATCTACCTCGGCAACGGCGTCTCCGAGCTGATCCAGATGTCGATGCAGGCGCTGCTCGACGACGGCGACGAGGTGCTCGTCCCGGCCCCGGACTATCCGCTCTGGACGGCGTCGGTGTCGCTCGCGGGCGGGACGGCCGTGCACTACCGCTGCGACGAGCAGGCGGACTGGATGCCGGACCTGGCCGACATCGAGCGCAAGATCACCGACCGCACCAAGGCGATCGTGATCATCAACCCGAACAACCCGACCGGCGCCGTCTACGACGACGAGATGCTGCGGAGCCTGACCGAGATCGCCCGCCGGCACAATCTGGTGGTCTGCTCGGACGAGATCTACGACAAGATCCTCTACGACGGCGCCACCCACACGCCGACCGCCGCCATCGCCCCGGACCTCCTCGTCCTCACGTTCAACGGGATGAGCAAGAACTACCGGGTGGCCGGCTTCCGCTCCGGCTGGCTCGCGGTCTGCGGCCCGAAGGCGCACGCCTCCTCGTACATCGAGGGTCTGACGATCCTGGCCAACATGCGCCTGTGCGCCAACATGCCGGCCCAGCACGCGGTGGCCGCGGCCCTCCAGGGGCGCCAGTCGATCGAGGACCTGGTGCTGCCGGGCGGGCGGCTCCTGGAGCAGCGGGACGTGGCGTACGAGCTGCTCACGCAGATCCCGGGCGTGACGTGCGTGAAGCCGAAGGGCGCGCTGTACCTGTTCCCGCGGCTCGACCCGGCCGTCTACAAGATCAAGGACGACCGGCAGATGGTCCTGGACCTGCTGCGGGCCGAGAAGATCATGGTGGTGCACGGGACGGGCTTCAACTGGCACGAGCCGGACCACTTCCGGATCGTCACCCTGCCGAACGCCACGGACCTGGCGGAGGCCGTGACGCGGATCGGCCGCTTCCTGGACGGCTACAGCCAGCACTGACGCGCCCGCTCGGCGGTTCCCGGCCCCGTTTCTTGACCCGCCCTTTCCGGACTCGGCTCAACTTTAGATTGAATCCAAGCTAGGATGCCTCCAGAGCTACTGCAGGAGGCCATCCCATGTACGAACCGATCCGCACCAAGTCGGTCCACCGGATGGCCGACGACGACCAGAACCGCAGCACCTACCCGCACCGCTCGCGCGGGGAGGAGCTCGACATCCAGCTCGCCGGCCACCTCGCCGCCCTGCTCGCCGTCACCGACGAGCTCGGCGACACGGAGGCCGGCGAACTCATCGCCCGGCAGGTCGCCAGGCTGCGCGGCGCGCCCCCGGCGCGGCACGCGGGGCTGACCGGCGCGCCCGCCGAGGCACTGCACCGCAAGGCGCACGCGCTGGCGGGCCGGGCGCTGGTCGTCGCCGCCTCCCGGGCGGACACGGCCGCCGCGATCCTGGCCGCCGAGCGCATGGACGCGCACACGGCGGCGCTGTCCTCGCGCTGGATCCAGGACCAGCCCTCGCCCATTTTGTTC